>CAZAWL010000122.1:4937-6562 GCA_964488705.1 uncultured Sphingopyxis sp. | reverse complement strand
CCCCGGTCATTCTGTCACACAGCGGGTTCAAGGCGATTTTCGACCATCGTCGCAATATTGACGACGCGCTGGCACGCGAGGTCGCCGCGCAGGGCGGCGTCATCCACATCAACAGCGTGTTTTTATCGCGGTACAACTCAACCCCCGCGCGTGATGCCCTGTCCGAACAGATGGAACGGCGCGACCGCATGAGCCCCGCCGAGCAACGTGCCGTCGCCGACGCGTGGACCGCGCTCGACCGGACCGAACGCGTCAATGAGGGGGATTTCGCGCTGTTCATGCGCGCCCTGTTCCACTGCCTCGACATTGTCGGGGTCGATCATTGCGGCATTGGTGCCGATTGGGACGGCGGCGGCGGTCTGCGCGATATGGAAGACATCAGCGCCAATCCGCGAATCACCGCTGCGCTGATCGCACGCGGCTATAGCGAAGCGGATATCGCCAAAATCTGGGGCGGCAACATCTTGCGGGTTTTGCGCGCCGTAGAGGCGGCGCGCGGCAGCTAGGCTGCCCCGGCTATTCGCCACGCTTGCTCAAACGCTGCGATGGGCGTAGCCTTGCGGTTGAGGGATTTGGCGTCGCGATGCGCCCGGGAGATTGAATGATGTTTCGTTTCCGCCCGATTGGCCAACTGCTCTGTGCGGCTGTCCTGGCCTATGGCACATCGGCCGCAGCACAACCGGCTGCGCCAGAGGCAGCCGACGAGGCCGCGTCGTCGGCGGAGGCGCCGCCCGTCCATTCCCAGCAATTGCTGCTCGACCGCAGCGACCGGATGACGTTGCCGGTATCGATCGGCGGGCAGGGACCGTTCGGGTTCATCGTTGATACCGGCGCCGAACGCACCGTCGTATCGCGAGAGCTGGCCGGTCGTCTGGGCCTGCGGAGCGCCGGACAGGCGCGCGTTGTCGGGCTGATCGACACCGTTACCGCCGACATGTTCCACGTTGATGCCATCCTGCTGCGCGATCTTGACCTTGGCGGGTCCACAGTCCCGACCTTCTCCCAATATGATATTGGCGGCCCCGGGCTGATCGGCATTGATACGCTCGAAGACCATCGCGTCGTGATCGACTTTCTCGCCCGGCGATTTGACATTCGGCCATCGGAACGCACGCGCAGTCGCCGCGTGGAGCCGGAATTCGACCGCGATACCATCACCGTCGTCGCCCGGCGGCGCGCGGGCCGGATGATTTTGTCCAACGCCACCATCAACGGGCAACGCGTCGAGATAGTAATCGATACCGGCGCGCAATCGAGCATAGGCAATACGGCGTTGCAGCGGTTGGTCCGGCGGCAATTCGGCCCGTCAGCCACCGGGCCGTTGCGGACCGAGATGCGCAGCGTCACCGGCGCTTCGCGTCTGGTCGATCTCGATTCGATCCGCAGCATCACCGTGGCCGGCATCGACATCAATGACCTGCCGGTCGTCTATACCGATTCGCCCGCCTTTGAAGCGTTGGAGCTGGCCAACCGTCCTACACTGATGCTGGGCATGGATGCGCTGCGCCTGTTTGACCGGATTTCCATCGATTTCACCAACCGTCGGGTCATGTTCGACCTGCCGGACGGTGTCGGTCGGCGCGGCCGCAACAATTACGCCGCCTCCCGGCCCGTACCGGCCGGAA
>CAZAWL010000122.1:0-4837 GCA_964488705.1 uncultured Sphingopyxis sp. | reverse complement strand
CCCCGCTTGGGTAGCGCGTCATAGCGGTGTAGACAGGTTTCGATGCACCGTTTTATCTTTGCCGACCAAGTTTTTTGCGCCCTGCCCGACCGTGCGCTGTTCTGGCCTGCCCGCCGCGCCCTGCTGGTAGCGGACCTGCATCTGGAAAAGGCCAGTTGGCTCGCCGAAGGCGGCCAAATGCTGCCGCCGCACGACAGCCACGCGACACTGGCGCGCCTCGCGGCGCTGGTGCGGTCGACCAGCCCCGCTGAAATCTGGGCTCTCGGCGACAGTTTTCACGATCGATCCGGCCCCGAACGGCTCACAGGTGCGGGGCGGGCGCTGTTGCACGACATTGCACAGGCCGCACCGATCATCTGGGTTGAGGGCAATCATGACGCGGGGAGCGTTTTCCCCGGCAGGGTCGTCGAATCGGCGATGGTCGACGGGATCCGCCTGCGCCACGCGAGCGACCCGACCGACCCCCATCCCGAAATCTCTGGCCATTATCACCCCAAAATAACGGTGCCGGTGCGCGGCAAGCGGGTGTCGCGGCCGTGCATCGCCCTCTCGGAAACCCGCATGATCCTGCCCGCTTTCGGCAGCCTGACCGGCGGCATGTCGGTCGCGAGCGAACCCATTGCCCGCGCCTTGCGGTCACCCGCCCGCGCGCTGGTGGCAACGCCGCAGCGGCTGCTCGACCTTGCCGTGAATTTGCGAATCGACGCCTGAGCCGGCGCGCCCCGCGCGTGGCGGGCCGGGCGCATCCGTTGCCGTCGCCCGACCGTAAGTGTTGCAGCGATGTCGCACACCATCGACATTTCGCAATTTTATGCTGTGTGTCCTTGGCATTCTGCACGTTTCGCCCATAATCGCCGACGACGGGTCCGTCCGCTGTGTGTGCGGCAAGCAGAGCCCGATTTGACAGGAGAGAATTTCATGCGTTCCATGTCTGCCCGCACCCGTTTTGGTGCCATGTTGATGTCCGCCAGTGCGCTGGCTCTCGCCACGCCCGCCTTTGCGCAAGACGCGGCGGCTGAGGACGAAGCCGACACAGGTGATATTGTGGTCGTGGCGCAGGGCCGTTCGCAGCTATTGTCCGACGTGCCTGTCGCGGTGTCCGCCGTATCGGCGGAAACGCTGCAGAACAGCGGCGCCAACGATATCCGGCAGCTGAACCAGGTGGCCCCGTCACTGCTGGTGTCGTCCACCGGGTCTGAAGCCAACGGCTCGGCACGTATCCGCGGTATCGGTACAGTCGGTGACAACCCCGGTCTGGAAAGCTCTGTCGCGGTGTTCATCGACGGCGTCTATCGCTCGCGTTCGGGCATCGGCCTGAACGAACTGGGCGAAATCGAACGGGTCGAGGTGTTGCGTGGACCCCAAGGCACGCTGGGCGGCCGCAATGCGTCGGCCGGGATGATCAGCATCATTTCGCGGCGCCCGGACTTTGATTTCGGCGGTAATGTCGAGGCCACCTATGGCAATTACGACAATATCCGCCTCGCCGCCGGCCTCACCGGGCCGCTCAGCGATACGCTCGCCGCGCGGCTTGACGGCGTCTATGTGCGTCGCGACGGTTTCTATCGCGACACCGCCAACAACACCGACGTCAATGATCGCGATCGCTTTTTCGTTCGTGGCCAGTTGCTGTGGGAACCCAGCGACAGCGTGACGGTACGCCTGATCGGAGACTATTCGCACCGCGAAGAAAAATGTTGCGGCGCAATCTATGTCGACCAGAGCGTCAACCAGTTCATCGGCAATCTCAACAATCCGGGAATTGGCGCGACACTGCCGACCGGCAACAACATCATCAACGTGCTACGCGACCTGGGCCAGCCGCTGGCATCGTTCAACCCGGGTTACAGCCGCACGTTGGCGGTGACGCCAGGCCGGTCCTATGCCGGTGAAACCGATGATGGCGGCGTCAGCCTCGAGGTCAATTGGGACCTGGGTGGCGTCAACCTGACGTCGATCACCGCCTATCGCGATTACAAGAGCGGCCAGGGCTCCGACGCCGACTATAGCAGCGTCGACATCCTGTTCCGTACGCCCAGCGACGATGCCTTCCGCCAGTTCCAGACCTTCAGCCAGGAACTGCGTTTGCAGGGCGAAGCGTTCAACGGCGGCCTCGACTGGCTGATCGGCGGCTATTTTGCCGACGAAGACCTGACGGTGCAGGACAATCTGCGCTTCGGCAATCAATATGGCCGCTTTGCCGCCTGCCGCCTGATTTCGGGCGGTGGTCTTGCCGGGCTCTATTCACCGACGTCGCCGGGCTGCGTCGCGTCGCAAGCTGCATTTTCCGGTGCTTTTGGTGCTGCCGGGCCGGCTCTTCTCTCCGGTCTGTTGACGCTCGACGGCATCAACAATCGTGGCACGACCACCGATCAGTATAACCAGAACAGCCGCAACTATGCGCTGTTCACGCACAACATCATCCACCTGACCGACACGCTCGATGTCACACTGGGCCTGCGCTACACCAATGAGCGCAAGCGGTTTGACGCCACCTTTGGCAACGACAACACAGCGTGCCAGACGCTGCAGACAAATCTGTCGGGCTTCCTGACCAACGCGTCGCTGGCGGCCATCGCCGGCGGCATTATTGGCCTCGGCTGTCAGGGCAATTCGACCGCCGAGTTGAACGGCGTCAGCATCAACAGCCGCCGCAGCGAAGATGAATTCAGCGGCACGGCCATCCTGTCGTGGCGCCCGACCGAAGACCTGCTGCTCTACGGCAGCTATTCGCGTGGCTACAAGGCGGGCGGGTTCAACCTCGACCGGTCGGCGCTCAAGGGCTCGCTGCCCACCTTTGCCTCGGTTGGCGGGGCACAGTCGCTGGTCGGCAACCTGCAATTCGACCCTGAACTGGTCGATGCCTATGAAATCGGCGCGAAATATTCTACGCGTGAATTCAGCCTGAGCGTTGCGGCCTTCCGTCAGGATTTCCAGAACTTCCAGTTGAATACGTTCAACGGCACGGTGTTCCTGGTCCAGACGATCAACGGCTGCTCCACCAGCCTCAACGGTGCGGACCGCGACACGAGCGCGGCAACCGGGGCGTGTGCCACTTCGGACGTGACCTATGGTGTCCGCGCACAGGGCATCGAACTCGAAGCGGCCCTGGTCCCGGCACGCAATTTCCGCGTCGCCGCCGGCCTGACCTATACCGATACCAGCTATAACAGCAATCTGGTCGGCAACCGCTTTGGCGCGCCGCTCGACCCGGCATTGCGGCTGTTGCCGGGCGACAACCTGTCGAACGCGCCGGAACTGGTGGCTACCGGCTCCGTCACCTGGACGCCGGAGATCGGCAACAGCGGCCTGTCGGGCCTCGTTTACATCGATGGCCGCCTGACCAGCGATTACAACACCGGTTCGGACCTGTTCAAACAGAAGGAACAGGACAGCTACATGCTGGTCAACGCCCGCGTCGGCATTCGCGGCGCCGACAACCGCTGGTCGCTGGAACTGTGGGCGCAGAACCTGTTCAATGTCGATTATGCACAGGTTGCGTTCAACACGCCGTTCCAGGCGGGTGGCGCTGGCGCTCCGTTCAACGATGCCAACAACTACCCCGCCGGGCGTCAGATTTTCTCGCAATTCCTGGCGGAACCGCGCACCTATGGCGTGACCACCCGGTTCCGTTTCTGACCTGACCGGCATTTCGCCAAATATTGAGGGGCTCGTTCCGACACGGAGCGGGCCCCTTCGCTATTCAGGCGACGCGCGCACCGAACAAAGCTGTGCCGACACGCACATGGGTCGCGCCGATGCGCACCGCCGTCGGAAAATCACCGGACATGCCCATGCTCAACCCGGTCAAGCCATGATCATCGGCAATCTTTGCCAGTAACGCGAACCATGGCGCCGGTTCGCACTCTGCCGGTGGCACCGTCATCAGGCCCGCGATCGGGATATCGCTACGGCGGGCAGCGTCGAGCAAGGCGGGCAGTTGCGCCGGACTGCACCCGCCTTTCTGCGCCTCCTTCGCCAAATTGACCTGCACAAAACAGGGCAGACGCCGGTCGTGCGCGTCCATGGCCCGCGCCAGCGCCGTCAGAAGGCTCGGCCGGTCGAGCGAGTGAATCACGTCGAACAGGGCGACCGCGTCGCCCGCCTTGTTGGATTGCAGCTGGCCAACCATGTGCAGACACAGGCCGGGGTGGTGTTCGCGCAGTGCCGGCCACTTTGCCGCAGCCTCTTGAACCCGATTCTCTCCAAAATGACGCTGTCCTGCATCGAGCAAGGGCTGGATGGCCTGCGCCGCCTGCGTTTTGGAAATGGCGATGAGCGTAACGGAGCCGGCCGTCCGACCGGCATCGCGGGCTGCGGCATCGATGCGCGCGTGGACGGCGGCCAAGTGGTGCGCAGCTGGCGTATCGGCGGAGGCATTGGCGGCGTCTGGCATCGTCATCGCCCGGCGCTATAGTCGAAGCCCATGCTCCCATGCCAGCCCCCTCGAAAGCCGCAACTGCCGCGTCTCTGGTTGATGACCGACGCGCGATTGGGCAGTGACATGGCGCGGGTTATCGCGCGGATGCCGCCCCGATCCGGAATCATCCTGCGCCCCTATGCGCTTGGCACGCTGAGGACGGCGGCGCGCATGCGCCATTTTCGGCGCGTGGCCCGGGCAAAGCGGCACCTGCTGCTGATCGGCCAGCGCAACAGCGCGGGCTATGACGGCGTCCATATTGGCGGCCCCAACAGGCGCTGCCCGCGGCGCGTGCGCTGGCGCAGTATGGCGGTGCACAACGGGCGGGAGGCCGCGCGCGCGGCCCGACTCGGCGTCGATGCCATGTTCGTTTCGCCAGTCTGGCCGACAGCCTCGCACCCCGGATCGACCAGCATC
>CAZAWL010000121.1:0-6581 GCA_964488705.1 uncultured Sphingopyxis sp. | reverse complement strand
ATGGCCGTGACGTGGATCAGAATTGTTCAGAGCTAGGAAAGAGTGAGGAGAATAGTGGGTCTATTGGACGAACGCATGACGCAGCTCTGGGCAATTCTGGTCACGGCCTTTGGCTGGCGGCCTGCGGGCGAACTTGCTTGGCAAAGCGCTCAAAGGGAGCAACCCTCCCTTTATCGCGCTTTTTCGCGCATTTCATCCCGCAGCACCGCCATCACGGCTCATGCGGTTAATGGGTCCTGACCCTAGGTCTTTTCGTCACTCTGAACTTGTTTCAGGGTCTATGGGCTGGCCTTGCCGCCAATCCTGCGCCAATGACAAGCGCGGACAATGGATGCTGAAACACGTTCAGCATGACGATTTTGGGGAGAAATGACGATGCGCGCACTTTTGTCGACCGCCACGGGTGGCCCCGAAACATTGCAGATCGGTGACCTGCCCGAACCGGTCGCGGAGGCGGGCCAGATCGTCATCGACATCCATGCCTGCGCCATCAATTTTCCCGATACGCTGATCATCGAGGACAAATATCAGTTCCGGCCCGAACGCCCATTTGCCCCCGGCGGCGAAGTTGCGGGCGTCGTCGCGGCAGTCGGCGATGGCGTCACCCATTTGAAGGTGGGTGACCGCGTCATCGCCGGGGTCGGCAATGGCGGCTTGTCCGAACGCATCTCGGCGCGGGCGACCAATGCCTATATCCTGCCCGACAGCCGTAGCTATGTGGATGGGTCCGCCCTGCTGATGACCTATGGCACATCAATCCACGCACTGGTCGATCGCGGCCGCTTGAAAGCGGGCGAAACATTGCTGGTGCTGGGCGCCGCGGGTGGGGTCGGCCTCGCCGCTGTCGAAATCGGCAAGGCGATGGGCGCGCGCGTCATTGGTGCGGTGTCGTCGGAGGAAAAGGCCGCGCTGGTGCGCGCTGCCGGGGCCGATGACTGCATCATCTACCCGCAGCAACCGTTCGACAAGGACCAGTCAAAGGCGCTGGCCGCGCTGTTCAAGGATGCGGTCGGCCCCAATGGCGCGGACGTCATCTATGACGGTGTCGGCGGCGATTATGCCGAACCGGCGCTGCGGTCCATTGCCTGGGAAGGGCGCTTCCTCGTCGTCGGCTTTCCCGCTGGCATCCCGCGCCTGCCGCTCAACCTGACGCTGCTCAAAAGTTGTGACGTGTGCGGCGTGTTCTGGGGTGCCTTCACGGCACGCTCGCCGGAGGCGAACCGCGCGCACATCGCACAGCTGTTCGCCTGGTGGGATGAGGGCAAGATCAGCCCGCGCGTCACCGCGACCTATCCGCTCGAACGCGGCGGCGAAGCGATTGCCGCGCTGGGGGACCGGCGGGCGGCGGGCAAGCTGGTGGTGGTCGTCAAGGACTGACGAACCGCCACCACAGCCGCATCACCGCTCCTTGGTAGCCACAAAGCCGAGTTCGGGGTGACGTTCGGCCTGATAGCCGACGTCCCAGGCCGATTTGGCCATGAACACTGGGTTGCCGTCGCGGTCGCGCGCCATATTGCCGCGCTGGATCTGGACAAAGGCCTTCACCGCCGCATCATCGCCCTTGATCCAGCGGGCGGTGTCGAATGGCGACGGCTCCAGCATCGCCGCGACCTTATATTCCGCCTCCAGCCGCGAAATCAGCACGTCGAGCTGCAACTGGCCGACCACACCGACGATGAGGTTGGCGCCGATTTCCGGCGTGAACACCTGAATCACCCCTTCTTCGGAGAGGTCGTCGAGCGCTTTCCTCAGCTGTTTGGTCTTGGTCGGGTCTTTCAGCGCGACGCGCCGCAAGATTTCCGGCGCAAAATTGGGCAGGCCGGTAAAGCGGACGTCATTTTTTTCCGACAGCGTATCACCAACGCGCAGCGTGCCATGATTGGGGATGCCGATGATATCACCCGGCTCGGCGGTGTCGGCAATCTCCCGGTCCTGCGCAAAAAACAGGATCGGCGAGTGGATGGCGATCGGTTTTGCCAGCGCCGACGGGGTCAGCTTCATCCCGCGTTTGAAGGTGCCCGACACCAGCCGCATGAAGGCGATGCGGTCGCGGTGCTGCGGGTCCATATTGGCCTGCACCTTAAAGATAAAACCCGTGACATCCGCCCGGGTCGGCGCGATTTCCCCCTGTTCGCTGGGCTGAGGGCGCGGCGGCGGGGCGTGGGTGGCAATGGCGTCGAGCAATTCGGGCATGCCGAACTGTTTGAGCGCGGAGCCGAACCACACCGGGGTCAGATGCCCGGCGCGATATTCCGCCGCGTCAAAGGCGGGGTAGCCCGCCTGCGCCAGCTCCGCCTGTTCGGTCAGCATCGCCAGTGCATCCGCCGACAATTTGTCCGCCAGCGCCGGGTCGTCGAGGCCCGAATGCAGCGACACGTCGCCCAGAAATTCGCGGCTATCCCCTTCGGGCCGCGACAGGCGGCCAGACGCAAAGTCGTACAGACCTTCAAACTGGCCGCCCATGCCGACCGGCCAGTTCATGGGCGTGACGTCGAGCGCGAGTTGTTCGGCCACCTGATCCATCAGTTCGAACGGGTCGCGCCCTTCGCGGTCCACCTTGTTGATAAAGGTGATGATCGGCACGTCGCGCAGCCGGCACACCTCAAACAGTTTCAGCGTCTGCGGCTCAATCCCCTTGGCGGCGTCGAGCACCATGATCGCCGAATCGACCGCAGTCAGCGTGCGATAGGTGTCTTCGGAAAAATCCTCGTGCCCCGGCGTGTCGAGCAGGTTGAAGACGATACCGTCACGCTCAAAGGTCATCACCGACGACGTGACGGAAATGCCGCGCTGCTTTTCGATCTCCATCCAGTCGGACCGCGCCCGGCGCGCCGCTCCGCGCGCCTTGACCTCACCCGCCAAATGGATCGCGCCGCCGACCATCAGCAGCTTTTCAGTGAGCGTGGTCTTGCCCGCGTCAGGGTGCGCAATGATCGCGAAAGTGCGGCGGTTGAGGGTCATGTCATTCGCCCTCGCCGTTATCTCTTCCGGCTCCATCACGGCCGGCAAACCAGCGAAGCGCTCCGCACAACAGCAGGAACAGCGTCGCCCAGGAGGCTATGCCATCCACGATCGAATAGGCGATGCAGCCGTCGCCCGAACAGGGGTCATAGGTCATGACGTTGGCCAGTGTGAACCAGAGAGCCAGGACGGCGAGCACGGCAAAAGTGCCGATGAAGAACCGGCGCGGTACAAATAGCACGATCAGGCAGGGCAGGATCGCGGCTATCAGGCCAAACGGGAGCATAGCGAAATGAAACATCAGCTGCGCAGCGCAGCGCCAAGCTTTGCCGCCGCCGCAACGACGGCGTCGCTGATCGCCTTGATGTCGGCGTCGGCATAGCTTTTGTCGCCGGGCTGCAACGTCACTTCGACCGCCAGGCTGATCTGCCCGTCGGGCACACCCGCCCCGGCAAACCGGTCGAAAATGCGCGCGGCGACGATATTGGCCTTGTCCGCACCCCTGACCGCGCGGACCAGATCGGCCGCAGCCAGCGTATCGGGGACGAGGAAGGCGAAGTCACGCGTCACTGCTTGCAGCGCGGGCGGGGCAAAGGCGGCGCGCATGAACCCGCTGGCCCGTTTTTCGGGAATGGCGTCGATGTGGATGCCGCCGACCGCAACCGGCCCCTTGATGTCGAACGCCTTGGCCAGCGACGGATGCAGCATGCCGAAACTGGCGATCTGGTTTTTCGGGCCAAGCCGCAGCGTCGCCGACTGGCCTGGATGATAGAGTTCGCCCGCTTCGCCCATCACCATCAGCTTTTGGACGTCGAGGCCCGCTGCACCCAGCAACGCTTCGCACAAAGCCTTGGCATCAAAGGCGTCAAAGCTCGTCGCCTTGCCATGCTGCCAGTCGCGCGCGCGCTTTTCCCCCGCCAGCACAAAGGTGAGACTGGGCCGTTCGCCGTCGACGAGATAGCGCCGACCCAGTTCGAACAGCCGGACAGTCGACGCGCCGCGGTCAAGGTTGCGCTGCGCCGCCGACAACAGGCCGGGGAGCAGCGAAGGGCGCATCATCTTCATATCTTCGCTGATCGGGTTGTCGATGATCCAATTACTGCCGCCGAAAGCGTCGGCATCCTTTTCGGAAATGAAGGACCAGGTGATCGCTTCATTAAGGCCGAGGCTGGCCGCCGTCCGGCGCAGTTTGCGCTCCAGTTTCTGCGAGGCTGTGGCGGTCGGTTTGGCGACCCCTTCTGCACGCGGCAATGGCGTTGAGGGCACATTGTCGATGCCGTGGATGCGCACCACCTCCTCGACCAGATCGGCCGGACCATCAATATCGCGCCGCCAGCTGGGAATGGTGACGGTCCAATCATCCGCCACCGCAAAGCCCAGCGCGCCGAGGATGCGGCGTTGTTCGCCATCCGCCACATCGACGCCGCCCAGTGCGGCGCATCGGGCCGGGTCATAAGCCAGCGTCCGTGGTGCCACCGGCGCGCCGCCGGCGCGGGTGACGGGGCTCACGCGCCCGCCGCAATGCTGCGTCACCAGCCAGGTGGCGATGGCCAGACCATCGTCAAGAAAGGCCGGGTCGACGCCGCGCTCGAACCGCTGGCGGGCATCGCTGGTCAGCGTCAGTTTCTGGCCCGTGCGGGCAATATGGTCCGGGTCGAAATAGGCGCATTCGATGAGCACGTCGGTCGTGGCGTCCGACACGCCGGAATGTTCACCGCCCATGATGCCGCCAATGTCATGCACGGCCACGTCATCGGCTATCACCGTCATGCTGGCGTCGAGCGCATAGCTCTTGCCATTGAGCGCCGCGACCGTCTCGCCATCCCGCGCCTTTCGCGCGACCAGTTTGCCGGACAATTTGGCGCGGTCGTACACGTGCAGCGGCCGACCCAGGTCGAGCGACACGAAATTGGTGATGTCGACCAGCACCGAAATCGGCTTTTGCCCGGCGGCCTTGAGCTTGCGGACCATCCAGTCCGGGGCTGCACCGTTGGTCAGGCCAGACACATTTTGGGCGTAAAAAGCCGGACAGCCGTCGGGGTCGAGCGTCGCCACGTCGGCCGCTGCCTCGCCCGGATCGACTGCGACCGGGCCGTCGCCCATGCGATAAACTTGCTCGAGCGGGATGAGCCGGCCCAACCCCGCCGCCGCCAGGTCGCGGGCAATACCGCGTACACCCATGCAATCCTGCCGGTTGGGGGTGATGGCAACGTCAATCACCGGGTCGTTGAGTGCGGCATAGTCGCTGAACGCGGTGCCTATGGGTGCGTCAGCCGCCAATTCGATGATGCCGTCATGGTCATCACCCAGTTCGAGTTCGCGCGACGAACACATCATGCCGTTCGATTCGACACCGCGAATTGCGGCGACGCGCAGCTCCATGCCGTTGGACGGCACCACGGCGCCCGCAGCGCCGAACACGCCAATCAGCCCGGCACGCGCATTGGGCGCACCGCACACGACCTGCAGCGGCTGGCCATCGCCATGGTCGACGGTCAGCACCTGCAGCTTGTCCGCCTGCGGATGCGGTGCCGCCGTCAGCACGCGGGCGACGGTGAACCCGGCGAGGCGCTCAGCCGGGTTTTCGACGCCTTCCACCTCCAGCCCGATGCGCGTCAGCGCCTCGACAATCTGGTCGATGCCGGCATCCGTCTCCAGATGCTCCTTGAGCCACGACAGGGAAAATTTCATGAAATTTCTCCCTGTCGTGCCCCGGGCTGCGGCCCGGGGCCCATATGCGGATTCGAGAATTTCATGCGCCGACCCCCCCGCTGAGCGTGGGCACGTCGAGCGCGCCAAAACCATAATGGGCCAGCCAGCGCATATCGCCGTCGAAAAAGGCGCGGAGATCGTCCATGCCATATTTGAGCATCGCCAGCCGGTCGACGCCGGTGCCAAAGGCAAAACCCTGCCAGACATCGGGGTCGAGGCCGCAATTGGCGATGACCCGCGGGTGGACCATGCCGCTGCCCAGCACCTCCATCCAGCCTTCGGCGCCGCCGATGACGCGCTTGCCGCCGACCATCGAATAGCCGACATCAACCTCCACCGACGGTTCGGTGAAGGGGAAATAGCTCGGCCGCAGCCGCAACACGACGTCGTCGCGTTCAAAAAACGCCTTGAGGAATGTCTCCAGCGTCCATTTGAGGTGCCCCAGGTGAATACCCCTGTCGATCACCAGCCCTTCGATCTGGTGGAACATCGGGGTGTGCGTCGCATCGCTGTCGCTGCGATAGACGCGGCCGGGGGCAATGATGCGGATCGGCGGTTCCTGCGACATCATGGTGCGGATCTGCACCGGGCTGGTATGCGTGCGCAGGACGACGCGGCCGCCCTTTTCTCCGCGCATCTGGCCGGGGAAATAAAAGGTATCGTGCATCGCCCGCGCCGGGTGCGTTTCCGGGATGTTGAGCGCGTCGAAATTATACCATTCGTCCTCAATCTCCGGCCCTTCGGCCACGGCAAAACCCATATCGGCAAAAATTTCGGTGAGTTCGTCCATCACCTGCGACACGGGGTGGACGGTGCCGCGCGGCGCTTCGGGAGAGGGCAGGGTCATGTCCAGCCGCTCCGTCGCGAGTCGCTGGTTGAGGATGGCGTTTTCGAGTTCGCTCTTGCGG
>CAZAWL010000120.1:0-6636 GCA_964488705.1 uncultured Sphingopyxis sp. | reverse complement strand
CGGGATGCGCCGCGAACCAGCGCTGCAGATATTTTGAACCGCATTTGGGGAAACCGACATGGATGAGATGCGGCACGCTCATTCCTTGCGCGCCGACACTTCGTACCAATCGACCGCGTGGAACCGGGCGAACAGCGGATAGGTCAACCGGTCGACGGCATGTTCGAAATCGACGGTCAGCGTCAGGTCCGGTTCTATCGCTGGCGGTGTGACCGACGCGACGACAAAACCGGTTTCCATGGCCGCGGCGATCAGGTCGGGCAGCTGCATGACATGATAGCAATAGTTGCTGTTGATTGTGCCGACGGCAGCATCGATCTTTGCCTGCACTTGCGGATTGCGCGACCGGCGCTGAAAGAAATCCTTGATATAGGCCTCGCCCCCCTGTTTCAGCACGTCGCGCAGCCCATAGAGCACGGCTGAAACGTCGCCGCTATGTCCCAATGTTTCGAGGAATAGCGCGCGATCAAACCGGCCATGGTCATATATGTGCGACAGGCGGTGATAGTCGCCGTGGGTGACAGTCACCCGCCCATCGACTCCGGCTTCACGCGCAGCGTTGCGCGCCTGTGCGGCCTGCACGGCGGAATTGGTCAGACACGCGATGCGCAGATTGGGCAGATGTTGCGCCAGCCAGATGGCGGGCGCCCCCACCCCGCAGCCGGCGTCGAGAATCTCCATGCCGTCGGTGATCCCCGCACGCTCGACATAATAACGCATCAGCGCGTCGGTATCGCGTCCGCGAAACGCCTGCAGGAACGGACCGGTCGCACCGACATAGGCATCGGTGAACTGGTCATAATAGGTGGCAACGTCATCGCTCGCGTAGTGCGTACCTGGCGGGGCGGGCGGCAGGCGCTTGCCGGTACCCAACAGCGCATGGGCGCGCCATCGCGCGCCATGCAGCGCCCGCCGCAACAGGTCGGACATCAGCCGGTGCCAGCCGCGTGTAGATCCGCCTCGCTAATCCGGCGATAATGGTATGGAACGCGGTCGATATGCTCCAGCGTCTCCGGCCGCGCCTTGCAATTGAACCCGAAAAAGAAATGGCGATCGACCTTGTAGCGATCCATCATGGGTGCGGCGGGGTTCGCATCATCATAATAATAATAAATGTGCGGCACCCCCTTGGGCACCATGATCAGCTGCACGGCCTTGCGCCGTGTCGGCGAGACATTGGGGTAGGACCAGTGCAGGATGCTGTCATCGAGTGCGAGCATTTCGCCCTTGGCAAGCTCCACCGGCACGAACAGCTCATTCTCCAGCCGGTCCTGGATGTCGGCAAAAATCGCCTCATGTTCCATGTTGCCGGCACGCATCGTGTTGAACCGGTTATGGCTGCCGGGCAGCACGCCGACGGTACCGTTGCTGCGGTCCACGTCGCACATCGGTATCCAAAGAGAGACTGACTTGTGCGCCGGTTCATCGACGAAAGACGGGTTCTGGTGGATAGGCACCGGGTCGTAGGCATCGCTCGGCGGCTTGTCGAACACATTGATGACCAGTGGCTCATAGCCCGGCAACACTGCGCCGACCTTTGCCTCCAGATACGCCCAGACAGAATCGAACAACCGTTCCTTGTACGCACCGTCATTGTTGAAGGCGCTGAGCATGAAATGGGTCGGGATGTGGACATCGTCCCGGTCGAGCCGCTGTTCGGCAGCATCGATAACGTCGGACAGCGCGTCAACCTCCTGCGGCGAGAGGAAGGGCATAGTGGCATAACCCTCATCGCGCAGAGTGGCGTTGATCTGCGCATCGCCGAATGGCTGCCATGGCGCGGGCGCGGCTGGATAGGGTGCAAAATCTGGCCCGCTATAGGGCGGCGCGACGGGCATCGCGACAGGTGGTGCCGGCGGCAGGAGCCTGCGCTTGACCCTGCCCGCCTCGCGCCTTGCGCGGCGGTATATCCGGCCGGCAATGCTGCGGGCCCGGCGATAGAGTGTCGGCGGTGCGGCGGCGGCAAGTTCGCGTGTGTCGGGAGCTGCGCCGATGGGGACTCCGCTCTCTATCGCCTCGATGATGCGATCCATCGTGATATGGTCCAAATCAGAGATCGGCAAACGTGCCAGCACCTCGCCGCTCATGCGTCCCGTCAACAAAGCCTCGCCAGAGTTTGCGAGATGATCCTGCGTATCCATCTTGACCATTTCCATGACCGTCGGGTCTTCGGGGCGGATATTGAACATCACCGGCTGCCGATGTTTCGGGATGCAGGTGATGGTGATGGCATATCGCGCCTGCGATGAGGTGCTCGCCCGCGAGCCGTGATACATGCCGGCGTCGAAAATCAGCGCTTCACCCTTTTTCGCGGGCCGTGCGGTCTTGTAATCGTCCATCCGCGTATCGCCCGGCTGAAGCGCCATCGGGCGCATCGGCGAAACGGGGAAGTCGAACAGGCGAAGCGACGGTTCGACAAACTCCATGATCCCGTTGCTCTCATCCACATCGTCCAGCGCAAACCAGACATTGATGGTGGGCCAGGAACAATCTTCCTGCATCGACCAGTCGCGGTGGACGGGCACTTCGCTCGCGCCGGCCGGCTTTATGAACAACCATGCCGACAAAGCCCGATAATCGGGCAGCAGACTTTCTGCCTTCTCCTTGAGGTGAGCGAATGCGACCTCGTGGACTTTGCGCCGAAATGTCTCATGACGGTCGAAATTAGTGACCAGATATTCGCCTGACTCGGGCTGCGCGTCGGTCAGCCCAAATTGCATTTCACTCTCAAGCCGCTTTATTTCAGAGACTAAGGCGTCCGCCTCATCGCTCGTCAAAAGCTGGCGTTGGGCAACGCCTTTCTGTTGAAAGTCGGCCTGAATGGCGGGGTCGCGAAAGATGTTTCGGAACGGGCAAGGCAGGTTTTCGCCAGAGACCTCGCCCGCGCGCACTTTGCTTACGACCTCGTCAAAGTCGATGGCCCCGCTCCTGATCGCATCGCCTGCATTGAACACCGCCAGCACCTCTTCGCGGGAAAGACTATAGTCGCGCTGGGGTGATTCTCCGCACACCGGAAGCTCGCGGCACCGCGCGATCATTTCCCAACCGTTGTATAATAACCGTTCTTCACAGTCCCACGATGTACGGGAAATGACGTCTGGCTTTGCCGGATCGACAAAGTGGTAGACACTTCGGCTGGCGGTCGGGACGAACGCCATCAAAAAAGCCGTCCGAGCCGAATCTGACATGTTGGGGCCTGACCCATGCATGACGGATTGGTCAAAAAACACAGCCTCCCCGGCCCGCAATTCGACGGGGACCGCCATGTCAGTAATGGTATTCAGCGCCGCGCTGAACGGGGAGCCCATCGCCTCATGGGTCACGCCAGGAAAGAGGCTGTGCGACCCCGGCAGGAATCGGAGGGTTCCGTTTTTTGTGCTGGTATCGACGAGCGCAATCCACGCCGTCACGGTCGGCCATTCGGCGGACTCTTGCATGGTCCAGTCCGAATGCATCTGAATCGCTGCGCTGCCCGGCAACTTGGCAAAGAGCCCCGACAATACCAGCCGGTAGTCGTGAAGTTTGGCAACCATTTTATCGCCTAGCCGCTGCTGCCCCAGCGCGTGCATGGCACGGCGATACTCCATATTTTCATGAAAGCTGGTGACGTGCGACGCCACGCCGGCCGTTTCGGTTGACTGTAATTCTCCGTCAAACCGGAACGCGCATGCCAAGGCGTCGCGCCGCAACTCTTCCGCCTCCTCGGCGGATAGTACGCGCCGCACGGCAAAGCCGCGCTGCCGGACTTCCGCATCCAGGACAGGGTCCACAAAGATTTGTTTGCCGTTCCACATTGCCACCGCCTCAGCCGAGCTCCACCACGACCGCGTTGGCCGACATTGCAGAAACCACGCGCCGGGCCATGGCAGGACCGACTATCGTCACGCGGCGAGCGCCGAGCGCACTTTTGCGCGGATACGGTCCCAGCGGCGTGCCAGCACCGGCTTTTCCAACCGGGCGCGTACGTCGTCGATCGGGTCATGGCCAGGCGCAATTTTGTCACCCCCACGCAACAGTTCGACAAACTCCTCTTCGGTCAACTTGTCGTTGCGACAGTCGATGCGCCCCGCCTCTTCCAGCTCGTCCATTGCCCCGCCCGCCATGCAGAATAGGCCCGGATCAATGTCTTTGCCTTCAGCCTTCCACGCAACAACGTCCGGGGCATCGCCGGTCAGTATGCAAAATGACTGGTGTTCGGGAATCGCTGTTGCAAGCAGGCGAATCTGGTGTTGCGGCGTCCCGTGGGTGTGCGTCGAGCCATGAAGCAACGAGTTTTCAAACAGCAAAGCCTGACCCGCTTGCATCGGCACGGTTATAGCGTGACGCGTTTCAATCGCGTCTTGAAAGTCCTGAAAATAGGGCGGGCTCGAAAAACTTTGAACATGACGCAAAATGCGGTGGCTGCCCGGCACAAGCCGGAGCGCGCCGGTGTCCTCCGCGACATCAGACAGGGGTATCCAGCAAAGCACTACGCGATCGTGAATGTCCGGCGTCAGCGGCTGGTGCTGGTGGATGTCCAGCCTGTCGGAACCGGCCAGCTTGGCGATCAGGCACCCCCCCACGATTCGCGAACCGCCGAGGAGGGCCGTGATGCGGTCAGTGACAATCGCATCCAATGACGGTGGCAGATTAATCGAGCCGCCTTCGTCGAATATGCTGCTGTACAATGCGCCTTGCGGATCATTGATTTGCACATCCGGCGGCATGATGTCGGCGGCCCAGGCACGTGCTGCGGCAACCTCGGCCGGCGTGAGCATGGGAACGACGACATAACCGTCGCGGGCAAAGCGTTCATCCAGCTCCGCATCGTGAAACCCATATGATTGCATGTCCGCCCCCTCACCCGCATCGCGCACAGCGCAAATTGACCATCACGATTCGCGCGTAACGCGACTATCTAGCCCCCTGCGGCGTTGGCAGGCAAGGTGCACGGCGGTGGCGGACAGCGCGCGCTCCCGACCGAATGACGGTCCGCATCGCTCGCCGACGCGCTGCTCGGCTCATGCAGGCTCATCGCTACCGCGTGGGCTCCCCCACTGGCTTTCGACCATCACCAACTGGCCCCCATTTTTGATCAGGACGTCGCGACGCTCCGTTGTCCCCTCAATGGCAAAGAAAACTGGCTGCTGCCGGAAGCCAAATGTCGTCAAAGGATAGGATGTCGTGGCGTCCTGCACGCTGCAACGCACGGCATAAGTGCCGGGCGTGAACGGTGCCGACGGTATGGTGCACCGGCGGACGACCCGTTCCCCTTTGGTAGCGGGGCTGTACACAGCATCCACGGCGCCGGTGATGTAGGTCGACAGGTCGCCGGTCCACACCATCACCACGCACTGAACATCGACCAATTTGTTGACCGTATATTCGATCTCTATGTCGATGGTGCCGCCCGGTAGCAACGGACCGCCGTCGCTCGATCTCACACGAACGTCACCGACGACCGCGTCGCCCGACGGTTCCTCGTTCGGCTGCTCCACAGTTCTGATTTCTTTCAACAAACTCAGAAAATGATCAGCCGCTACATTGACGCCGTCATCGATCACCATCCTGCCGCGATCAATCACCGCTCCTCTCTCGCAAATCGCCAGAATCTGCGGAATGTGATGCGAAATCAGGATCAGGGCGCCCCCCTGTTCCAGATGTCGGTAAATCACCGCCATGCATTTGTTCTGGAAACGAATGTCGCCGACCGCCAGCACTTCGTCGATCAGCAAAAGGTCGCAAGGCACATGCACTGCGATCCCGAACGATAGTCGCATGCGCATGCCAGTGCTGTATGTGCCGACAGGGCTATCGATCGCGTCACCGAGCTCTGCAAATTCGGCGATGGCTGAAATGAGGGCCGGCACGTCTGACCGCGGAATGCCGCGACACGCCAGCCCGAGTTCCGCGTTCTCGCGGCCGGACAGCTGCGGGTTGAGACCCTGCCCGAGCTCGGTAACGGTATTGACGCGCCCGCGCACCACCACTTCACCGGCATCCGGCTCGATGAAACCGGCAATCAGCCGTAGCAACGTGGTCTTGCCCGCGCCATTCTGGCCCATGATCGCCAACCCTTCACCCCGCCCGAGGGTAAGGGAGACGCCGTCAACCGATGCAAACTCGCCTCGTCGCGGCGTCGTCCGCTGTTGACCCGGCCCGATAACCGCGCGCGCGATGTCTGCCACGCCATAGCGTTGCGCCAATCGCGCGTCGCGGCAGAAAAATTTCGTGACCGAGCGCAGCTCGAGCAGCGGCAGATCATCCATGGCGCTAGGCTCGCGCCGCTATGTGCGGCCGGGCGCGGCTCACAATGACCCAGCCTAAAGGGATCAGGACAACCGTGAGTGCGACGGCCACAAATGGCAGTATGGGCGCTGTGGCACCGGCCATCCATGCGTGCGCCGCATCGATCACGGCGACCAGAGGGTTCCAAGCAAGCACGCTCGTTGTCGGAATGGGATAGATCACCGGAAGGAAGAACAGACCAAATGCGCTGGCAATGGCAATCATCGACCCGATATCGTCATAGAGCTGGCCGATAGGCGACAGCAGCAAGCCTGCGCCGAAGCCGCAGAGCAGCATCAACAGCGCCATCAATGGCACCATCAGCCAAAATGGACTGGCCGCCACCGTGAATGCCAACAGCACAACCAG
>CAZAWL010000119.1:0-6662 GCA_964488705.1 uncultured Sphingopyxis sp. | reverse complement strand
TGGCCCGCTGTTCCGCTATGAACGCCCGCAAAAGGGCCGCTATCGCCAGTTCCATCAGCTCGATGCGGAGGTGCTGGGCAGCGCCAGCCCGCTGGCGGATGTCGAATTGCTGGCCTTTGCCGACCAGTTGCTGCGCGAATTGGGTATCAGCGACGGCGTGGCGTTGACGCTTAATACGCTGGGCGATGCCGCGAGCCGCGATGCGTGGCGCATGGCGTTGATCGACCATTTCATGGCCCATCGCGCCGCATTGAGCGAGGACAGCCAGACCCGGCTCGACAAGAACCCGATGCGCATCCTCGACAGCAAGGATCCGCGCGACCGCCCCGCCGCCGACAGCGCGCCCGACATCGACGCGTTCCTGACGGGTGAAGCGCAGGATTTCTTTGCCGAAGTGACCAGCGGGCTGGATGCCGCGGGTGTCGCCTGGCAGCGCAATGCCCGGCTGGTGCGCGGGCTCGATTATTACCGCCACACCGCGTTCGAATTTGTCACCGACCGGCTGGGCGCACAGGGCACGGTACTGGGCGGCGGACGCTATGACGGCCTTATCGAAAATCTGGGCGGGCCACCGACCCCGGCGGTCGGCTGGGCGGCCGGCATCGAACGGCTGGCGATGTTGGTGGATGCGCGCGTCGACCAGCTGGAAGCGGTCATCGCCGTCGAAGACGATGGGGTCGCGGCGCTCGGCCTGCGCGCTTTGCGCACATTAAGGAACGCCGGTGTCGCTGCGGACATCATCATGACCGGTTCGCCCCGCAAACGGTTCGACAAAGCCGCCAAGATGGAGCCGCTGGTGCTCGTCGGTATGGGCCTGCGTGACGCAAACCCGGCGATCAATGTGCGTCATGGCGGGTCGGAGCGGGCACAGGCGATCGAAACACTGGTTCGGTCAATCGGCTGATGACCCGCATTTCCGACGAACGCATTGCCCAGATTCAGGGGCGGCATGCCGAATTGTCGGCGCGGCTCGCATCCGGCGCGCTCGAAGGCGCGGCCTTTGTTCAGGCGTCCAAAGATTATGCCGAGCTGGAGCCGGTCGTTGCCGCCGCAGCAGAACTGGCACGGCTGCGGGCGGAGCGCCAGGCGCTGAGCGGCATGGCGGCGGAGGGCGATGCCGAATTGCGCGCGATGGCAGAGGAGGAGCTGCTGTCCATCGACGCCGCGATTCCTGACGCGGAACATGCGCTGGCAATCGCGCTGTTGCCGCGCGATGCCGCTGACGAACGGTCGGCCATGCTCGAAATCCGAGCCGGCACAGGCGGGGACGAAGCCGCCCTGTTCGCGGGGGATTTGCTGCGCATGTACAGCAAATTTGCCGAAAGCGAGGGCTGGCGGGTCGAACTGGTGGAGGCCAGCCCCGCCGAGGTTGGCGGCTATAAGGAAGTGATTGCCAGCGTGTCGGGTGCCGGCGTCTTTGCCCGGCTCAAGTTCGAAAGCGGTGTCCACCGCGTCCAGCGCGTGCCCGCGACCGAGAGCCAGGGGCGCATCCACACCAGCGCCGCCACCGTCGCGGTGCTCCCCGAAGCGGGCGAGGTTGACGTGCGGGTGGAGGACAAGGACCTCAAGATCGACGTCTACCGGTCGAGCGGCGCGGGCGGACAGCATGTCAACACCACCGACAGCGCGGTGCGCATCACCCATTTGCCGACCGGTATCGTCGTCACCTGTCAGGACGGGCGCAGCCAGCACAAGAACAAGGAAAAGGCGATGCAGGTGCTGCGCGCGCGGCTGTATGACAAGCAGCGCGACGAAGTGCAGGGCGCGGAGGCCGAGGCACGCCGCGCCATGGTCGGGTCGGGGGACCGGTCGGAACGCATCCGCACCTATAATTACCCCCAGGGCCGCGTGACCGACCATCGCATCAACATGACGTTGCACCGGCTGCCCGAGATCATGGAAGGCGCATTGGGCGAACTGGTCAGCGCGCTCGTCGCCGAGGATGAGGCAAAGCGGCTCGCCGCGATGGGAGAGGCGTGAGCACAGCGGGCTCCGGTGTCCGTGCCGCTATTGCCGATGCGGCGCAACGCCTGTCGAGCGTCAGCGACACCGCCCGGCTCGATGCCGAACTGTTGATGGCCCATGCGCTGGGCGTCGACCGCGCGGCATTGCTGATCGATCAGGACCGCTATGCCGTGCCCGCCAGCTTTGCCGCACTGGTGGCGCGCCGTGCGGCCCATGAACCCGTCGCCTATATCACCGGCTATCGCGACTTCTGGACGGTGCGCATCGGCGTCGGCCCGGGCGTCCTCATCCCCCGACCCGACAGCGAGACATTGCTGACGGCCGCGGTCGCGCATTGCGCGAGCCGGGCGCCGAAGCAGATCCTCGACCTCGGCACGGGGCCGGGGACGTTGCTGCTCGCCGCTCTCGACCAATGGCCCGATGCGCGCGGGCTCGGCGTCGATGCCAGCGAAACGGCGCTGGCCCACGCCCGCGCCAATGCCGCCCGGACCGGCATGGCCGAGCGCGCGACCTGGCGGCACGGCGACTGGACGACCGACATCACCGGCCGGTTCGACCTCATCCTGTGCAATCCGCCCTATATTGCCGACGACTATGTGCTGATGCCCGATGTCGGCGACTATGAACCGGCGCAGGCGCTGTTCGCCGGGGCCGACGGGCTCGACGCCTATCGCACCATCCTGCCCGACATCGCACGGTTGATGGCGCCGGGCGCGCTGGCCCTGTTCGAAATCGGCAGCGACCAACGCGACGCGGTGCGGCATCTGGCAGCGCAGGCCGGTTTTGCCGTGACCTGCCACACCGACCTTGGCGGCCGCGACAGGGTTATCGCCTGCACCCTGCGCTGACCTTTTTCGCTTGATTTGCCGTGCAGGAACGTTAGGGCGGTGGGGCAGCCGATGCCCAGCACCGTCCCGAGGGGGGTTTGGAGGCTCGCTGCATTTGTTCCCACTTGGCAGAACAGCCTGTTCGGCTCCGGGTGACCGGACCAGAATTACAGGCAAGTTTTGCTGCAACCCGGCTGATGGCCGGGGCTGGACTTTCCAAAGGACACAGAGGCTCGATGAATAATCGCCAGAGCGGACGGCGCCGCGGTCGCAACAATAATCAGCGCCAGCAGGGGCCGGGTCGCAACCATGACCAGGGCAACCGCATCGACAGCCGCGCCCGTGGCAATGCCGCGCAATTGCTCGAGAAATATCGGAACATGGCGCGCGATGCCCAATTGTCCGGCGACCGTGTGATGATGGAATATTATCTGCAGTTCGCCGACCATTATTTCCGCGTCCTGTCCGATTCACGGTCACGCCAGGAAGAAGCGCGGGCCCGTTCGGAGGATCCGGACGGCGACGCCAATCACCGCGACGACAATGACGATGACCGGGCCGAGGGCCAGGATGGCGACGAACTCGACGCCATCGACACGATCGGCCGGGCCCCGCGCAATCGCGGCGGACGCGAAGATCGCGGCCCGCG
This sequence comes from uncultured Sphingopyxis sp., assembly GCA_964488705.1. Classification (GTDB taxonomy): domain Bacteria; phylum Pseudomonadota; class Alphaproteobacteria; order Sphingomonadales; family Sphingomonadaceae; genus Sphingopyxis. The sequence continues at coordinate 3,221 of CAZAWL010000119.1, read as the reverse complement.
CGAAGACCGGAACGGACGTGATGGCCGCGAGGAACGCGCCGGACGCGAGCCGCGCGAAGGACGCAACCGCCGCGATGGCGGCCGTCCACGCCGCGAAGACGGGCATGGCCGCGACGCGGATGATGGCGATGCGCCGTCGGGCATCGATGTCGCCATCCTGCCGCCAGCCATTGGTGCCGACACGGCAAGCCGTGAAGAGGGTGAGGCACCGGCTGAGCCGAAACGCCGCCCCCGCCTGCGCAAGGCCGCAGCGGCGGAGGCCGACGCCGCCGAATAATCGCCCGAATAAACGGTGGTCCGGCGCAGCGGCCCCCGCGCCTTATTCGGGGCGGGTCCACAGCCAGCTGAGCGAAATGGCCGCCGCCGCCGGCGGAATGAGCAGCCATGGCATGGCGAGCGTGGCCGCGCCGACAGCGATGCTGACGGCAAAGGCCACCGTCGCGGCGATCTTGCCCCGGCGGCTGATGCTGCCGCGTTCGCGCCACGCCAGTATGTGCGGACCAAAGCGCGGATGGTCGAGCAATTTCTGTTCCCACGCCCGGTTGCTGCGCGCAAAGCAAAATGCCGCAAGAATGAAAAATGGCACCGTCGGCAACAGCGGCAGGAATATGCCGACACTGCCCAGCGCCACACTGGTGACCCCGCCCGCCAGCCACAGACGGCGCGCCGTGGCGGACGGTTCGGTCATGCGCTGTGCACGGCCTTGGTCACGCAATAATTGTCGATGCCCTCAGCCCCGCCTTCGCTGCCATAACCCGATTGCTTGACGCCGCCGAACGGCGCGTCGGCCCCCGAAATGCCGAACGTGTTGATGCCGACCATCCCGGCCTCCAGCGCATCGCCGACCAGATTGGCGCGGCGGCCATTTTCGGTAAAGGCAAAGGCCGCCAGCCCGAATGGGGTGGCATTGGCCGCCGCCACAACCTCTTCAAAGTCGCGGAACGGGCGCGTCACCGCCACCGGACCAAAGGGTTCGGTCGTCATGATGGACGCCGTGTCAGGGACGTCGGCGAGCAGCGTCGGACGGAAAAAATTGCCCGGTCCGTCGTCGCGCCCGCCGCCTGTCGCGATGCGGGCACCGTGGGCCAGCGCGTCCTCGACGAGGGCGCCGACCGCGTCGGGGCGCCGCGCATTGGCGAGCGGTCCCATTTGCGTGCCCGCATCCATGCCGTTGCCGACTGCCACCCGCGCCGTGCGTTCGGCAAAGCCGCGCACAAAGGCGTCATAAACAGGTTCCTCGACATAAAAACGGGTCGGCGAAACACACACTTGCCCCGCATTGCGGAATTTTTGCGGGACAACCATGTCGAGTGTGCGATCAAGGTCGCAATCGGCAAAGACCAGTACCGGGGCATGGCCGCCCAATTCCATGGTCGATGCGGTGACATTGTCGGCACAAAGCCGCATCAACAGCTTTCCGACGGCGGTCGAACCGGTAAAGCTGATCTTGCGGATCACCGGGGACGCGATCAGCGTCGAAGAAATGTGCGCCGGGTCACCGAACAGCAGCTGCGCAACCCCGGTCGGCAGGCCGGCATCGGCCAGCGCCGCCATCAATGCGGTGGTACAGCCCGGCGTTTCCTCCGCCGGTTTGGCAATGACCGAACAACCCGCCGCCAGCGCCGCCGCAAGTTTTTTGGCCATCAGGTAAATGGGGAAATTCCACGGCGTGAATATCGCCACCGGACCGACCGGCTTGCGCTCGACAATCGAGCGTTGCCCCGCCGGACGGACGAGCGTGCGGCCATATTGGCGGCGGGCATCCTCCGCACTCCAGTCAAAAATCTGTGCCGCGCCGATGACTTCACCGCGTGCCTCGGCCAGCGGCTTGCCCTGTTCCAGCGTCAGCAGCGTCGCAATGCTGTCCGCCCGCGCGCGCAGCAGGTCGGCCGTCTTGCGCAGGATGGCGGCGCGTGCATCAACCGGTGTGGCACGCCAGACGGCAAAGCCGCGCTCGGCAGCAGACAGCGCAGCCGCCAGGTCCGCCGCGCTCGCCATTGGCAAATCGGCCATCGTCCCGCCCGTCGCGGGGTTCAATACCGGGAGGGCGTCGCGCCCCTCGCCATGGTGCCAGCTGCCGTCGATGAACAGGGCGAGGTCGGCGTCATAGCTGGCAGTCATGCACGATCCTTTGATGGTGTCGGGAGGACAATTCCCCGCCACCCTAGGCTGTGGCGGCGTCCGTGAAAAGGGCCGTAGCCAGCCGTGCGAAGGCAGCGGCAATTGACTGAACCTGCCAGCCGGCCCCGACGACGGGCAGTTAACCGGTCATTTACCATGCTGGCCTAGCCTGCCGGCTAGCGCACGAACCGGGGGCGGAGCAGTGGTAAAACTCATGGCAAGCCGTGCCGGTCATACCCTTTCGCAGTGGCTCGCGCCGCCAGTGCCGGCGCACATCCACGCAGCGCTGCAACAGGCGCAGTATCAGAGCGTGCGCAAACAGGTGCCGATGCTGCTGGGTGTCGCAGCGATCAACACCGCAATCCTGATGGCGGTATGCGCGCACGAAGGACTGCCGCTGCGCAACTATGCATGGATGTCGGTTCTGATCGGCTATTGCGCCGTGCGCATCCTGTTCTGGACGCGCCAGTGGCGTAGCGCACCGTCGGCCGACCGCATCCCGCGACTGTTGCGCATGAACGTCATCGCCGCATTGGGGATGATCAGCGTGCTCGGCCTGCTCACCAGCGTTACCTTTGCGGCGGGAACATTTCAGTCGATGCTGCTGGTTCCCATGTCGCTCGGCTTTGGTGCCGCGTCGATTGCCCACTGCCTCTATACGCTGCGCCCGGCCGCCATCGGCACCATCATCATGGGCATGGGGCCCAGTTCGCTGACCATGCTCGCCGTCGGCCCGTTCGAAGCGCAAATGCTGGGGGTCGCCATGTTCAGCGTCGGCATGTTGATGATCCGCTTTGTCGTCCAACAATATGACCAGCTCATCACCAACCTCGAACTTGCGGAGGAAAACAGGCGGCTGGCGCATGTCGATTCGCTGACCGGCCTTGCCAATCGCCGCGCCGTCATGGCGGCGCTGGACGAAGCGGCACAGGACGGCGAGGACTTTGGCGTGGCGTTGATCGACCTGGACGGGTTCAAGGCGGTCAACGACACTCACGGCCATGCCGCCGGCGATGCGCTGTTGCGCACGGTCGCGACGCGGCTCGAAACGGCGGCCGCAGCCCCCGACCTGGTCGGCCGACTGGGCGGCGACGAATTCA
>CAZAWL010000118.1:0-6711 GCA_964488705.1 uncultured Sphingopyxis sp. | reverse complement strand
CGCCTATGATTTTTGGCAATATTGGCGCAACACCGATGACCGTGATGTCGGCAAGTTCCTGCGCCTGTTCACCGATTTGCCACTCGACGAAATCAAGCGGCTCGAGGCATTGCAGGGCGCGGAAATCAACGACGCCAAAAAGCGTCTGGCCGATGAGGTCACGGCGCTTTGCCGGGGCGGCGACGCAGCGATTGCCGCCGCCGACACGGCCCGGCAGACGTTTGAACAGGGCAATGCTGGCGGCGACCTGCCCAGCGTCACGGCAGGCGTGGACGGTATCGCGCTGACCGCGCTGCTCAAGGAATTGGGCTTTGTCGGATCGAACAACGAAGCCAAGCGCAAGATTGCCGAAGGTGCGGTGCGGATCAATGGTGCGGTTGCCACCGACCCGATGCTGAAGGTCGTGCCAGATGCCGAGCCAACCGCCATCCAGCTGGGTGCCAAGAAACATGGTCTGCTGGTAAGCGGCTGAGGAGATCGCGGCACGCGCTCGGTTCACCGCAATGTTAACCAATTGGTCACTTTGCCGGCGCAGTTTGCTGTCTCAAAAGGGACGCAAGTTATGAACAGTGCCGCTTCCGCGCATTATGTCGGCGTAGATCAGCGCAAATCGCCACGGACCGACGTCTACGCCCGGGTCGTGACGGTGCTGGCCGATGGCCGGTCGCCGATGACGACACTCGTCAACATTTCCGCCGACGGCGCGCTGGTGCGGCATTCCGAACCGGTGCGCGAAGGCGAACCCGTATTGCTGACGCTGCCGGTGCTCGGCCGTGTTTCCGGAACGATCATCTGGTCGATTGGCGGGCGTGTCGGCATCCATTTTACCGAGACGATCCCGGAACAGGATTATGCGCCACTCCTGCGCGCGCTTGGCGTCGCTGGCTGAGCCTGATCTAATCGGCCAATTTGGCCAATCCCTGCGATAATTTGACGGCGCCGTTCAGACGCGCCTCGGCACTCGGCCAGCTGCGCGTGATTGCAAGCTTGCTGTCCGGGCGCAATTTTGCTGTGCCCTCCAGCCGCGCCACATAGGCGATGAGGCCGTCGATATTGGGTGGCCGGTCGCCCTGAAAGGTGACCAGCGCACCCTTGGGGCCGATGTCGAGGCGGCTGATCCGCGCCCGTTCCGCATTCAGCTTTATTTCCATCAGTTGCAACAGGTTGCGCGTCGGCTCCGGCAACGGACCGAACCGGTCGATCATTTCCGCCGCAAAGCCGTCAATCTCGGCACGGTCGTGCAGCTCGTTGATACGCCGGTACAAGCCCATGCGCACGGCGAGGTCCGGCACATAGGCCTCCGGCAGCATGATTGGCGCATCAACCGTGATGGTGGGCGACATTTTTTCGCTTGGCGCATTGAGCCCGGCGCCGACCGCCTTTGCAGCGAGAATCGCCTCCTCCAGCATCGACTGGTACAGTTCAAAGCCGACTTCGCGGATGTGCCCGGACTGTTCATCCCCGACCAGATTGCCTGCCCCGCGAATGTCGAGATCATGACTCGCGAGTTGGAAACCGGCACCCAGCGTGTCGAGGTCCAGCAATATTTTCAGTCTCTTTTCCGCCGTTTCCGTGACCAAACGGTCGGGCGGTGTCGTCAGATAGGCATAGGCGCGGGTTTTCGACCGGCCTACACGCCCGCGCAGCTGATAGAGTTGCGCGAGGCCAAACCGGTCGGACCGGTGAATGATCAGCGTGTTGGCATTGGGGATGTCGAGCCCGCTTTCGACGATGGTCGTCGACACCAGCACGTCATATTTGCGGTCGTAGAATGCGCTCATCCGCTCCTCGACCTCGCCGGCGGCCATTTGCCCATGGGCCACAACATAGCTGACCTCTGGCACATGCTTGCGCAAAAACTCTTCGATATCGGGCAAGTCGGCAATGCGTGGCGTCACGAAAAAGCTCTGCCCGCCACGATGATGTTCCCGCAGCAATGCCTCGCGCAGCACCACCGGATCCCACGGCATGACATAGGTGCGCACCGCAAGCCGGTCGACGGGCGGCGTCTTGATGACGCTGAGGTCGCGCAGCCCCGACATCGCCATCTGCAAGGTCCGCGGGATCGGCGTTGCCGTGAGAGTCAGGACGTGGACGTCGGTTGTTAGCGATTTCAACCGTTCCTTGTGCACGACACCAAAACGCTGTTCCTCATCGACGATGACCAGCCCGAGGTTGGCGAATGCGACCGATTTGGCAATGACCGCGTGCGTGCCGACCACGATGTCCGTGGTGCCATCGGCCAGACCATCCCGCGTGGCCTTGGCCTCTGCCGCCGGAACCAACCGCGACAACCGCCCCACGCGCACCGGGAAACCTCGGAACCGTTCGGCAAAGGTCGCGTAATGTTGCCGGGCGAGCAACGTCGTCGGGCAAACGACCGCCACCTGCATGCCCGACATGGCCGCGACAAAAGCCGCGCGCAACGCCACCTCTGTCTTGCCAAAGCCGACATCGCCGCACACCATGCGATCCATCGGCTTGCCCGCCGCCATGTCGGCAAGGACGTCGGATATCGCGGCCTCCTGATCTTCTGTCTCGCTAAAGGCAAATCGGCCGACAAACTCCGGAAAGCTCGAATCGGGGGTCAGAATGTCGGCAGACTGGAGCGCGCGATGCGCCGCGGTAGCCAGCAATTCCCCGGCGATCTCGCGGATGCGCTCCTTCATGCGGGCGCGGCGACGCTGCCATGCCTCGCCGCCGAGCCGATCCAGCGCTACACCGTCACTGTCCCCGCCATAGCGCGACAGCACGTCGAGATTTTCGACCGGGACGAACAGTTTGTCGCCGCCGGCATAGGTCAGCCATACGCAATCATGCGGCGACTGGCCGACGGGGATCGACGTAATCCCCTCATAACGGCCGATGCCGTGGTCGCTATGGACGACGAGGTCACCAACCCCCAGCGTTGCCATCTCGGCCAGAAAGGCATCGGCATTTTTCCGTCGACGGCGGGTGCGGATCAACCGGTCGCCGAGCACATCCTGTTCCGTGACGACACTGATGCTGCCAACGGTAAAGCCATGGTCGATGGGCAACACGCGGGCGGTGCACGACCCGCGGTCGGCCGAGCCGACGGCTTCTTGCCACGATTCGACCGGCACAACCTGCGCTGCCCCATGGTCGCGCAACAGCCCGCAGAAGCGGTCACGCGAACCGGGCGAATAGGCGGCAACGATTGTCTTGCGGCCCTCGGCCCGTTCCTGCGCCAGGTGCTCGACAAGGGCGTCATAAACATTGGCATCGGCGGCACGTTCGGGGGCAAAGCTGCGCGCGGCGCGGGTATCGATATCGACCACTGTCGGGCCAGCCGGTTCGGCAAATCCCGTGGCGAGGTGCACCGGTCGGCTGTCTACGACCGCGTCCCATTCATCCGCCGACAGGTACAGCGCGTCGGGCGCGAGCGGGCGGTATCCATTTGCTGATTGCCGCGCGGTGTCGATACGGTTGTTGTGATAGTCGGCAACGGCTTCCCACCGCGACTGCATGGCACCAATCGACCCGGCATCGCGGATGACGATATCATTGGCGTCGAGATGGTCGAACAGCGTGTCCAGCCGTTCCTCGAACAACGGCAGCCAGTGATCCATGCCGGCATAGCGCCGTCCCTCCGACACCGACTGATAGAGCGGATCGCCCGTCGCCGTTGCGCCGAACAGGTCGCGGTACCCCGACCGGAACCGGCCGATGGTCTGTGCATCGAGCAAGGTTTCGCTGGCGGGGAGGATCAGCAACTCGCTCGCCGTGCCGGTGGATCGCTGATCCTGCGGGTCGAACCGCCGCAACGATTCGATTTCGTCGCCGAACAGGTCGATGCGATAAGCCGCGTCCGCCCCGGCCGGCAGCAAATCGACGATGTTGCCGCGAACCGCAAATTCGCCATGGTCGGCGACCGTATCGACGCGCTGATAGCCCTGTGCGTAGAGCATATCCGCGAGCTTTTCGCGATCCATGCGGGTGCCCGGCGCCAGTCGCGCCGACAATTGGCGCACGCGAAACGGGGTCAATACACGTTGCAGGACGGCGTTAGCGGTGGTGACGATGATCTGCGGCTTTGCCCGGTCCCTGGCCGCCTGCAACCGGACCAGCGTCGACATGCGGTCTGCGGTCACCCGGAGCGAGGGGCCGGCACGGTCAAAGGGCAAACAATCCCATGCCGGAAATGGCAAAATCTCGACTTCGGGCGCGAAACAGGTCGCCGCGTCCGCCAGACTCTGCATGGCCTGGTCATCGGCGGCGATCCAGACAATCCGCCCCGCGCCGGAAAAGGCGGCAACCCGCGCGAGGTCGCTCGCCAGCAGAGGCGCGTAACCGTCTGCGACCCGCGCCAGAACATGCGGCCGATCGGCGCCGACAAGGGACTGGATGTCAGGCATCAATTGGCGATGTCGATATAGTCAAGCCGGCGCATGACGGATAGCATTGGCCCGTGCAGCCGGGCTGGCGGGTCGGCCAGACCCATCGCCCAGTTCAATATGTCGACATCCTGTTCTTCGATCAGCTGTTCAAACCAGGCGAGCTCTGCCTCGCCCCACTGCGTATGATAGGTGTCAAACAGGCCGCCGACGAGATAGTCGGCCTCCCGCGTGCCGCGATGCCAGGCCCGGTAGGCCAGTCGCCGCAATCGCTCTGTGCTGTTCATCCGCCCTATCCTGCCCCGAACAGTGCCACATCCGGTGACGCCGATTTGGTCAATCGCCTATGCCAGAGCCTGATCGTCTTTGTCCGAAGCGCTGTGCGCTTCCCACAAAGACGTGAATCAGGCTCCACCCAAAGCCGCTACCATGATTCACGCCTTAGGATGCTTCATCCTGAGGCGATCATGGTCTAGAGCCGATAGCCATGCGCCCCGCCATACTCAATCATCTGTTTGCAGAAGTCGGCACGCAACGCGGCATCGGGCCCAAAATAGCGCAGGCGCTGGCCCGCCTCGGCATTGGCCGCGTACGGGACCTCCTGTTCCACCTGCCCACCGGGCAAATCCGGCGCCGGCGCGTGGCCTCCCTCGATATGGCGCGGGTGGGGGAACAGATTATCGTTGCCCTCACCGCCCAGACCTTCAACGCCGGGCGGTCGCCACGTTCGCCGCTGCGGATCGACGCCTATGACGATGATGGCAACCATGTTTCGGTCGTCTATTTCGGTCGCGCGCAGGGGTTGGGACGCAAGGCATTGCCGGTCGGCGAACGGCGGATCGTCGCAGGCCGGCTCGACCGCTATGGCGACCAGTTGCAGATCGTCCATCCCGACCATGTGACGAGCAATGACCAAACGGCCAGCCAGCTCGAAAGCGAGATGGTCTACCCCCTGACCGAAGGGCTGACCAGCGCACGGATGGGCAGCATGATCGCCGATGCGATCGAAGGCGCGCCGGCGCTGGCCGAATGGATTGAGCCGGGCTGGCTTGCTGCACAGCAATGGCCCGACTGGCGCGGCGCCATCGCGCTTGCGCATAGCGGCGGCGAGCGCGCGCAAGCGGCCCGCGAACGGCTCGCCTATGATGAATTGTTCGCCGGACAGTTGGCGCTGCTACTGGTTCGCGCATCAAGCCGCAACAAACGCGGGACACCCGTCGTCGGCGATGGCCGGTTGCGCGATGCGCTCACCCTGCCCTTTGCGCTGACCGGGGCACAACGCCGCAGCATCGCCGCTATTGATGGCGACATGGCGCAACCGTCGCCGATGTTGCGGTTGCTTCAGGGCGATGTCGGCTCGGGCAAAACGCTTGTTGCATTGATGGCGCTGTTGGCGGCGGTCGAATCGGGCGGCCAAGGGGCGCTGTTGGCGCCGACGGAGATTTTGGCACGGCAGCATTTCGAAACGCTACGCAAACTGGTCGGCGCACTGCCGGTGTCCATCGCGATACTCACCGGACGCGACAAGGGAAAGCCGCGCGAGGCGCTGTTGCAACGGCTGGCCAGCGGCGACATCGACATCCTCATCGGCACGCATGCGATTTTTCAGGATACCGTCAGCTACCACGACTTGCGGCTGATGGTGGTCGACGAACAGCACAAGTTCGGTGTCGCCCAACGCATGGCACTGACCCAGAAAGCGGACCGTCCGCCCCATGTGTTGGCGATGACGGCGACGCCAATCCCCCGCACGCTTGTGCTGGCTGCCTATGGCGAAATGGATGAATCCCGGCTCGACGAGCTGCCGCCAGGGCGGACCCCCGTCGATACCAGAGTGGTTTCGGCCAGCCGCGTCGACGAGGTGGTGGATGGCCTCGCCCGACATCTCGCCAGCGGCCAGCGTGCCTACTGGGTCTGCCCGCTGGTCGAGGAATCCGTCGGCAGCGCGTCCGCTGCGGCGGAGGAACGCGCGGCCCAGTTGCGGTCGCGTTTCGGCGATATGGTCGGGTTGGTCCATGGCCGGATGAAACCAGCCGACCGCGATGTTGTCATGGCGGATTTTGCGGCGGGTCGTATCAACCTGTTGGTCGCGACCACGGTCATCGAGGTCGGGGTCGACGTGCCTGAGGCCAGCCTGATGATCATCGAAAGCGCAGAACGGTTCGGCCTCGCGCAATTGCACCAGCTACGCGGACGGGTGGGCCGGGGTAGCGCCGCGTCGCGATGCATTTTGGTGCGCGCCGACACTGTGGGCGAAACGGCACGAACCCGACTGGCGCTGATGCGTGAAACCAATGACGGCTTTAGAATTGCCGAGGAAGATTTGCGGTGCCGGGGGGGCGGCGAAATGCTGGGC
>CAZAWL010000117.1:0-6718 GCA_964488705.1 uncultured Sphingopyxis sp. | reverse complement strand
GGCGCGGTCGAACCGGCTGCCCGCACGGGTCATGGCGATCAGGTGACATTATGGTCGGCCAGCCACGCCCCCGGCGAAGCGGCCATTCTGGCGACCGGCATCATCGAAACAGAAGATATGGCGGGACTGGTCAAGGGGCTGAACAGTCGGCCCAACCCCGCCATTTTCCTGCGCCCGACCGACCTTACCATAGCGGACAAGGCCATTCGCACGCTCGTCACCGCGCCCGCCGGGCCGGACCAGACCATTGCCTGGCTGCACGCACTGATGGGCACTGTTCACGAAAAATTGCGCTATGTCACCGGATCGACGTCGGTCGACACAAGCGCCATAGAGGCGATGAAGGCGGGCGAAGGCGTTTGTCAGGACCAGGCCCACGTCTTTATCGCGGCGGCGCGTGCCAACGGCATACCGGCCCGCTATGTCTGTGGATATTTGTGGGCCGACGGTTTGCTCGACGACCTGCATGAAACGCACGCCTGGGCCGAAGCGTGGGTCGAAGGGACCGGCTGGATCGCCTTTGATCCGTCGGCTGGCATTTGCCCCACCGAACGTTATGTGCGGTTGACGACCGGACTCGATTCCCGTGACGCCGCGCCCATTCGTGGGCATGCCGTCGGGGGGAGCGCGCTGGGGCTGGTGGCCGACGTGCGCATCGCCAAATCGCGCGACACGGGTACAGGGGAAGGGCGGCACGAGGCGATGTTGCGGGCGCAGCAACAGCAACAGAGCCAGTAATTTTCTAACGAGCGCCCAGGCAACGGGCGCCGCAAGCGGGTGGCAGACATTGGAACGAGTAAGGGTTGACGAGAGCATGACCTATTGTGTGGCCATCAATGTCGACGAGGGGCTGGTGATGCTGGCCGACACGCGCACCAATGCGGGCGTCGACAATATTTCGCGCTTTCGCAAAATGTTCACGTGGGAAGAGCCGGGCCAGCGTGCCGTGGCGCTGATGACGTCGGGCAACCTGTCGATCACCCAGGGGGTAATGACGCGCGTCCAATCCGCGCTCGACCGCTATGTGCTGGGCGACGATGTCGAAACGATCATGAATTGCGACACGCTGTATCGTGCGGCGGAGATTGTCGGCGCGGCGATGCGCGAGATGATGGACACGCATGGCAAGTCGATCAGCCAGGCAGGCATATCGGCCGGGTCGTCGATCATCCTCGCCGGCCAGCGCAAAGGCGGGCGGCCGCGCATTTTTCTGATCTATTCGGCCGGCAATTTCATCGAGGCGACAAAGGACACGCCCTTTTTGCAGATTGGCGAACATAAATATGGCAAGCCCATCCTCGACCGCGTGATTACGCCGCGCACACCCCTGCGCGACGCGATCAAGGCGGCGGTGGTTTCGATGGACTCGACCATCCGGTCAAACCTGTCGGTCGGGATGCCGCTCGACCTCGCGGTGATGGAACGCGACAGCTACACGTTCCGCGAACGCCGCCGTATCGAGGACGGCGACGAGAGTTTCGCCCGGGTGTCGACGGCCTGGTCGACGTCGCTGCGCGAATCCTTTGCCAATCTGCCGGAATATGCGCCGGTCGATTGACTCGCCGCCGCGGCACACCACATGACGCGGCGCCCGACACCCTCCTCTTGCCAACCCTGCCTGCTGAAAGCCGACCATGCCCACGACCCATGAAACCCGGATGCTCATCATCGGCTCCGGTCCCGCCGGCCTCACCGCCGCCATCTATGCCGCGCGCGCAGGGATGGACCCCATCGTCGTACAGGGGATGCAGCCCGGTGGTCAGCTGACCATCACCACCGATGTCGAAAATTACCCCGGTTTCCGCAACGTCGTGCAGGGCCCCTGGCTGATGGAGGAAATGCAGGCACAGGCCGAACATGTCGGTACGCGGATGATCTGGGACCAGATTGTCGATGTCGACCTGTCGGCGCGTCCGTTTCGCGCAGTGGGCGATGGCGGTGATGTCTATGTGGCGGATACGCTGGTGATTGCGACCGGCGCCCAGGCCAAGTGGCTGGGCGTGCCGGGCGAACAGGAACTGGGCGGGCGCGGTGTTTCCGCCTGTGCCACGTGCGACGGCTTTTTTTACCGCGGCAAAAAGGTCGTTGTCATCGGTGGTGGAAACACGGCGGTTGAAGAGGCGCTGTACCTCACCAACCATAGCGATGACGTGACGCTGATCCACCGCCGCGACAGCCTGCGCTGTGAAAAAATCCTTGAGGACCGGTTGCGCGCGAACCCCAAAATTTCGCTGCTCTGGAACAAGCGGGTGGACCGGTTTGTCGCAGGCGAAGGGGTGGCGGGACTGGTCGGCGTCGACCTGATCGACACCGTCACTGGCGAGCCGAGCCACATTGCCACCGACGGCGCCTTTGTCGCCATCGGCCATAAGCCGTCGACGGAGCTGTTCGTCGGCAAGCTCGCGATGGATGACAGCGGCTATCTGATTGTCGAGCCGGGTACGCCAAAGACCGCCATTCCGGGCGTTTTCGCGGCGGGTGACGTGGCCGACAAAATTTATCGTCAGGCGGTGACCGCGGCCGGCATGGGCTGCATGGCGGCGCTCGACGCAGAACGGTTTCTGGCGGAGGCGGGCGCGCACGGCTGAACCGCGTCAGACCGGGGCAAGCTCCCGATGCGGGGGGGCAGGGGCGGTCACTGCGACACTGTCGCCGAGCCTGATGATCCCGCTGCAAAGCACGACCGCCATGACACCGGCGAGCCGTCGCAGGCCACCTTCATCCCGGCGTTCAAGACAGGCCTGCATCAGTCCCGGTTTGAACGCGTCGAGCTGGACGCACGGATTGCGCAGACCGGCGATGGCAAGCACCGCGCCGTCGCTGCCGCCAATTGTCAGCATGGTGCCGGTCGGCAGGTCGATCAGCCCGGTGCCGCTGAGCCGGATATTCTCGCCAATATCGCCAATCGCGATGTCGAACCCCTGTTGCGCCAGCATGGCGACAAATCCGGTGTCGATCAGGTGAACCTGGCGTAAATTGGGTTGCGAGGGGTCGCGCGCCACGCGGGACCGGTGCTGTACCATGGGGCCGGCATGCGCGTCCCCCTCCACACCGATTCCGGCCTGCACGGTCAGCTGGCCGCACGCAGCCTTGCTGAACCCATGGTCCGCCGATCGCGCGAGGCCGGCGACGCTGAAGATGACGCTGTCGTCCACAAATCGGCATTGCCATGCGCGTGCGGCAAAGTTAAGTCCCGGGCATCGGGGCCGTAGCTCAGTTGGGAGAGCGCGTCGTTCGCAATGACGAGGTCAGGGGTTCGATTCCCCTCGGCTCCACCATTTCCAGCTCGTATTTACGAACCCCTGCGCTTTTTGTGCCCGTCTGCGCGGGCGCGCATCCGGGGTGGTTCGATTCCCCTCGGCTCCACCATTTTTCCCGTCAATAAATCGTCCGGGGGACGATTTTAGGGAAAAATCCCAAGCCGAAGGCGCGGGAGGCGGTTTGCGCGACATCGTCCGGGGGACGATTTTAGGGAAAAATCCCAAGCCGAAGGCGCGGGAGACGGGTGAGGCGAACCGTTCGGGTCGCTAGCTGTCCGCTCGCTCTGCGGGGGCTGCGGCCGGGTCGGTGCCCAATTGCCTGATCTGGCCGAGCAGGCCGCGCAAAATCCGCCGCAGCGCGAAAAAAGCGATGATCGATGCCACCGCCATCGCCACTGCGATCACCGCTGCGGCAACGGGGTTGGACAGCGCGAGCGCCGCCAGACCTGCGGTTGCGACATCCTCCCCCGCCGATACGATGGCATTGCTCATCGGTTCCGGGCTGGCGTTGACGACCTTGCGCGTGCCGGATTTGACGCCATGGCTGAGCAGCGCACCGCCGCCGCCAAGCAGGAATGTCACCACCTGCCAGACCGGGTCGCCGGGGTCGACAATGGCGAGCGCGAGCAGCGCACCGCCGAGCGGGCGGATGGTCGCGTGAATCCAGTCCCACGCGCTGTCGAGCCACGCGATCTTGTCGGCCAGAAACTCCGCCACAAAGCCGGCCGCGGCAACGCCGAGCACCCAGGGGTTGGCCAATATGTCGAGGCTGGACAGGTGGCTGGGCAGGGCGATGATGTCGTATCGCATCGCAAGGCCAGCGACGAGCAGGCTGAAATAGAGACGCCAGCCCGACAGGAGGCTGAAGCTGGCGGCAAGCGCGATAATCTCCATGGCCGACATGCTGCATCCTCTGCGCCAAGCGGTGCCGACGCGCACCTGATCCGGGCGCTTATGCTTGCCCGATGGCGGGGTTCACGGCAAGACCGGTGCATGAACGCGCCCAACGCCCACGACTCGGTCGAAAATACGTCGATGGCGGTCGCCTTCACCGATGATGATGACGAAACGGGGCTAACCCCTGCGCATCCGGCGGCGACGCTGGTCATTTTTGACGAGTCACAGCCCGCGGCGGCACCGCAGCTGCTGATGGTCCGGCGCGCATCGACCATGGCCTTTGCAGCGGGCGCGGCAGTGTTTCCCGGCGGGCGGGTCGACCCCGATGATCGGGACCTGGCGGCGCGCCATGCCACGGTGCATGGGCTCGACCCCGCCGACGCGGCGTCGCGCGTCGCGGCGATCAGGGAGACGGTTGAAGAAACGGGGCTGATCGTCGGATTGACGGAAAACGCCATCGCCCACGCGGCGGCGATGCGCGCACAGATGGTCGCCGGCACCGTTTTTTCCGAGGTGCTGGAGCAATATGATGTCGCCATTGATTGGGCTGCGCTGACCCCTTTTGCGCGATGGCGGCCCAATTTCGCCCACGCGCGGACCTTTGACACGCGCTTTTACATCGCGCGACTGGCAGGGTCGCGGCCGCAGCTCGACGTCGACCGGGGCGAGAACAGCGCATTATTCTGGCTCGATGCGACGACCGCGCTGGCAAAGGCCGATGCGGGTGATCTGCACGTCATCTTTCCGACGCGCCGCAACCTTGAACGCCTGGCGCTGTTCGACACCCATGCCGCCGCATGCACCGATGCGCAGCGTCACCCGCCAAGGCGTATCACACCATGGATTGAGGAACGCGAAGGCGAACGCCATTTATGTATTCGCGACGACTGTGGATATCCCGTAACAAGCGAACCAATGCACAGCGCGATGCGCGGTTAAACTGTCGTTCATGCTTTTTAGTTAATGGGAGACCCGTCCTATTGGGCTGTTATTGCTTCAAAAGGGGTGAAAGCGGCGGTTTGCGCGACATTTGTGCCACAAAAAACCGGACTTTGCCCCTTGCCTTTTGCAGAGCAGATGCGTAGGACAAGGGTCACAGGGTGATGATAGAACAATCGGTCTCCCCCTGTGGGCCGTCAGGCGAAGAGATACAGCAACCCAGTTGCCAGTGGAGAATGTTATGAAGTTCCTTAAGAAAACGGCTGTTGCTGCGGCTGTGTTGTCGATGGTGACTGCTCCGGTCGCTGCTTCTGCTCAGAACGCCCAGTTCGACGGTCTGCGTGCTGATTCGGAACTGCAGGACGCTCAGGCTTTTGGTGAAGAAGGCGGTTCGTGGATCCTCTTCTTTCTCGCCGCGGCAGCGATCATCGCTGGTATTGTCGTCGCTTCTGGCGGCACCAGCAACGCACCGACCAGCCCGTAAGCGCGGTCACTGACCTACGAGTTTTTGGGAGGGGCTCCCCGGCTTGCCGGGGGGCCTCTTCTGCATTGGCATAACGGCCCTTCGGTGATGGCTGGATGACGGCGGGCAGCTGGCACCGGGGGGCTGGGGTTCCGGCCGGGTAGGGCCGACGACGCAAACCGGGTCGCCGCCGTATCCAAGTGCTTATTCGGTGACGGTGACCGGCGGGAGCTGGCGGCGATGGCTGATGACCGGCAGGCGGCGGCGCACCTCGTCCACTCTCGACAGGTCGATCTCGACGATGGACAGGCCAGCTTCACCTTGCGAATCGTGGATGATCTCTCCCCACGGATCGACGACCAGTGAATGGCCGAATGTTTCACGACCGTCCTCATGGCGTCCGCCCTGCGCTGCCGCAACGATATATGCGCCCTGTTCGACGGCCCGCGCCCGCAGCAGCAGGTGCCAATGCGCTGCGCCGGTCGGCACGGTAAAGGCGGATGGCACGGCGATCAGATGACAACCCGCTGCCCCCAGCCGGTCGAACAGTCCGGCAAAGCGCAAATCGTAACAGATGGTCATGCCGATGCGGGCAAAGGGCGTTTGGGCGGCGACGACCGCCTCGCCCGGTGCATAGGCATTTGATTCACGCCAGCTTTCGCCGGTTGGCAGGTCGACATCGAACAGATGGATCTTGTCATAGCGCGCGCGTACCCGCCCCACATCGTCAAACAGGATTGAGCGGTTGCGCCAGCGGTCGGTCGGCCCGTCGTCGGCGAGTACGGGACAGGACCCCATGTGGATCCATAGCCTATGGGTCCGTGCAGCGGTGGCAGCAGCGGCGATGAACGGCGACTGCGCTTCGGGCACGATATGCGACGCGGCGCGGCGGCGGTCGCGGTCGATCAGCCCCGACATTTCCGGCGCGAACAATATGGCCGCGCCCTGGTCGGCAGCGGACTGTGCCGCATTGGCCAATGTCGCGGCATTTGCAACGGGGTCAATGCCGCTCGTCATCTGCAACAATGCGATGCGGATGTTGCCTTTTTCATTGCCTGCCATATGCCTGCTCTTTCAACCACGCCCGTTCTATGCGGATATGGCTGACTATTCAGCGAAGGGAAAGAATGGGTTCTTATGGTTGATCGGGTGATTGCAG
>CAZAWL010000116.1:0-6720 GCA_964488705.1 uncultured Sphingopyxis sp. | reverse complement strand
GCGCATGCCCCTTTGGCATTGCACTTTGCAAACAGGCTGCTAGCCTGCCCGCACTATGAATGAAACAGCGCGGCGCCACGGGCAGCTGCGCGGCTGATGGTGCAGGGAGCGGGCATGGAACAATTGCAGGGGATGGATGCGTCCTTCGTCGCGTTTGAACAGCGCAACGCGCCAATGCATATCGGCTCCATCCTCATCTATGACCCGTCGACGGCGCCCGGCGGCTTTGTGCGCTTCAAGGACATATTGCGCTTTTACGAATCGCGAATGCACCTGTCCAAAACCATGCGGCAACGGCTGGTTCGGGTGCCGCTCAGCATCGACTATCCTTATTGGATAGAGGATCCGGAATTCGACCTCGAATATCATGTCCGCCACGTCGCGTTGCCGAAACCGGGTGATTGGCGGCAATTGTGCATTCAGGCCGCCCGCATCTTTTCCCGCCCGCTCGACCTCAACCGGCCGCCCTGGGAATTTACGGTGGTGGAGGGGTTGGACAATATCCCCGGCATCCCGACCGGCAGCTTTGCCTGCGTCACAAAGGTGCACCATGCTGCGATCGACGGCATGTCGGGTATCGACCTGATGGAGGCGTTGCACACGCTGACCCCTGACGAGCCAGCCCCCGACGTCCGCGACACGTGGAAACCCGATGCGGTGCCTGACCCGTTCAGCCTGTTCCTCAAGGGCTATGTGCGGGCATGGACCAACCCGGTGCGGCAGATCGGGGTGGTCACTCGTGCGGTGCCCGGCCTGTTCAAGGCGGTGCGCGGCGTCATCAACCGCGATTTCGACATTGACCCGGCGGTGCAGACCCCGCGGACGCGGTTCAACACCAAAATATCGCCCAACCGGGTGGTTGACGGCCGCAGCTTTGCCCTTTCCGACCTCAAAACGTTGAGGGCGCTGGCGCCGGGGTGCAAGATCAATGACGTATTCCTGACGATCATCGGCGGGGCGATGCGGCAATATCTGCTGGCCAAAAAAGACCTGCCCGCCGCGTCGCTGACGGCGATGGCGCCGATTTCGGTGCGGTCAAAGGACGAAAAGAACAGCATGGGCAACCAGGTGTCGGCCATGCTGGTGCCGTTGGGGTCACACATCGCCGATCCGGTTGAGCGGCTAAACTATATCCACGGCCAGACGATCAGCAGCAAAGCCATGACGGAGGCGATTGGCGCGCGTCAGATGACGGAAATGAGCAAGGCATCCCCTGCCCTGTTCCTCGCGCTGGGGGCGCAACTTTATACGCGGCTCGGCATTGCCGACGTCATCAAGCCGGTGTTCAACACCGTTGTCACCAACGTGCCGGGCCCGGCGGTGCCGATTTACTCGGCCGGGGCAAAACTGGTCAGCATGCAGGGGCTGCTATGCCTGACCGACGGCCTCGGCCTCGGCCATGTGGTGCAAAGCTATTGTGATCAGGCGACCATCACATTCACTGCCGACCGCAAGCTGATGCCCGACCCCGAAACCTATGCACAATGCCTGCAAGACAGTTTCGATACGCTGATGGCAGCACTGGCCGCCGCGCCAAAGCCGAGCGATGCTGCGCCCAAAGCATCCGCGAAACGCACCAAAGCGGCGGCGAGCAAGGCCAAGCCACCGGCCGCGCGCGCAACCAAGGCGAAAGCGACGCCCAAATCTGCATCACGATCGGCAGCAAAAACCAAGACGGCACGGACCGCCGCGACCCGCTAATGCTCTCCCTCTTCAAAGGATTATTCCGCCCCATGACGAGCACTTCCACGGCCGGCGCGACCGTCCAGCCCCCGCATCCATTGCTGACCCTCGCCGAAGGGCGGGCGGTGTTCGAACTGGGGTCCTTTTATGCCATGCGCGGGCTGTTGGCGCGGTTGCCGCGCGGCGATGGTCACGCGGTGCTGGTGCTGCCCGGATTCATGGCGGGCGATACCTCCACCGCGCCGATGCGGCGGTTGCTGCGTGACCTGGGTTATGATGCGCATGGCTGGGGTCTGGGCCGCAACGTGCGCATCGATGGCGAGCGTGAACGCGAAATGCATGATGTGGTCGAGCGGCTGTTTCATGAGAGCGGCCGCAAGATCAGCATCATCGGCTGGAGCCTGGGCGGCGTCTTTGCGCGGGAGATTGCAAAGGTCATGCCCGAAATGGTGCGCGGGGTCATCTCGCTCGGCAGCCCCATCTCGAACGACCGCAACCACACCAATGCGCGCCGGCTGTTCGAATTCCTCAACGGCAAAAATCCGGAGCCGATCCGTGAGGGACGCTATCTCGACCTCGAAACCGCGCCGCCGGTCCCAACCACGTCGATCCTGACCAAGAGTGACGGCGTCGTCGCCTGGCGCGGGTCGGTGCAAAAACCGGGGCCGCAGACGGAAAATATCGAAATCTATGCCAGCCACATCGGCATCGGCGTCAACCCGCTGGCCATGGTCGCCATAGCCGACCGGCTGGCGCAAGCAGAAGGGCAGTGGAAGCCGTTCGACAAGGGCGGGTTCCGTGCGCCTTTCTTTCGTGATGTGACGACGCACTGACGCGCACCGTGGACGCGCTGGATTTCGCCTTTGCCGAGGCGCGGCGATACCTTGCCTCGCTGAACTCTCGGCCGGTGGCGTCGCAAGGTGCGCCCGCGGAAATGCGACGGCCCCTGCCGGACGACTTGCCCGACCACGGCATGGCCGCAGTCGACGTCGTCCGCGCCATTGCGGCAGCGGCTGAACCGGGGTTGACAGGCAGCGCCGGTGGACGATTTTTCGCGTGGGTCAAAGGCGGAGCATTGCCGGCGGCGCTCGCCACCGACATGATGTGTTCTGCCTGGGACCAGAATGCGGTGCTGGCGTCGACCAGCCCCGCAGGCGCGGTTCTCGAAGAAGTCGCAGGCGCGTTCCTGCTACAGGCGCTGCGCCTTCCCGATGATTGCAGCTATGCCTTTGTCACCGGCTGCCAGATGGCGCATACCACGGCGCTCGCAGCTGCGCGTCACGCCGTGCTTGCGCGCAAGGGATGGGATGTCGAGACGAGCGGCCTAAACGGCGCGCCGCAGGTCCGCGTGCTCGCCAACGCACATTATCATTCGTCGGTGACCCGCGCGCTGCGCCTGCTCGGGTTGGGCAGCGAATGTGTCGAGCCGATGGACGGAGACGAGCCAGGCCGCGTGTCGGCGAACGCGCTGCGCACGGCACTGGCGCAATCGCCCGACGCCCCGACAATCGTCATTCTCAACGCTGGTGACCTCAACATTGGTGCATGCGACGATTTTTCTACGCTCTGCCCAATCGCCCAAGCAGCCGGAGCGTGGGTCCATGTGGATGGCGCATTCGGGCTTTGGGCCAATGCCAGTCCGCGCATGGCCCACCTGACAGGCGGGGTCGAATTGGCGGACAGCTGGGCAACGGACGGCCACAAATGGCTGAACACGCCCTATGATTGCGGCATGGCGATCACCCGCCACGCTGGCGCCCACAGCGCTGCGATGCGGATGACCGCCGATTATCTGACCAGCGGCGGGCCGGTGCGCGACCCGATGGACTTTACGCCGGAATGGTCGCGGCGTGCCCGGGCACTGCCCGCGCTGGCTGCGCTGATGGAGCTCGGCCGCGACGGGCTGGCTGCGATGGTAGAGCGCTGCTGTGCCCATGCGACTGCGATTTACGACGGCATAGCGCAACTCGACGGGGCCACCGGCATTCACCGCCCGACGATGAACCAGGGGCTGGTCCGGTTCAACAGTCGCGACGGCTCAGTCATCAGTGACGCGGTTATCGCCGCAATCAACGCCACCGGAGAGGCGTTTGTGAGTGGCGGCAGCTGGAACGGAGAGCGCGTCATGCGGATCAGCGTTTGCGGCTGGAACACCAACGCCGATGACGTTGCACGCACCATCGCCGCCGCAAAGCAATGCTTGGGCCGCCTGCGCTGACCGGCGCCGGGCCCGCCCTACCGACGCCACCCCTCACGCTGCCGCTTTTTTGCGCTCCTGCAATTCGGTGTTGAGCATCTCTGCCAGCAAGAACGCCAGCTCGATGCTCTGCGCGGCGAGCGCGGCGATTCCCGTGAAACAGGGGCCGGGCGTCGCCGAAAACGATACTCACCGAACGTCGCAAGTCTTTCCGTCAGCTTGTTACAAAGGCACTAATGGCATCGAACACACGCTGCGGCTCTTCCAGTTCGGGCGTGTGCCCCAGATCGTCGAAGGTAACGCAGGATACGCCGTCGAACAGGCGTGCGAGCGAATGCACATTTTCCTTGGGATGCGACCTGTCAGCTCCCCCCCACATCGAAAGGATCGGCTGCGAAGGTGGGGGCAATTCGCCGTCATGCTCCAGGTAAATTTGATACGCGCTGGCCAGCGACCACATCGCACCTTTTTCGAAAGATCTTTCAGCGCACTCGCAGAAATGCCCGACCAGATCTTTCCGGCCCACCGAGAGCGCATACCACTGTGGCATCCGTTTGGGTGCCATGCGCTTCATAGCTAACTGCCCAACAATGGGCCGCGCCAAAATGCCCTTCGGGTCGCGTCCGGCCTTCCATCGGGCGAACGATTCTGTGCCGCCGCCTTGGATCAGACACAAGTGTGAAACGAGGTCGGGCATACGGACCGCCACGTCGATTGCGCACATGCTGGCCGCACAAGAATAGGCCAAGATGTTCCGCATCCCTCCAACCTCACGAATAAGTTGGGCGAGATCGTCATTGGTTTCTTGAAAGCCAAAACCATAGCGTTGCTGAGCTGCCGAAAATCCCATTGCCGGCAGTTCAACGACGATAACCCGAAAGCGTTTTGAGAATATGTCGATAAGTGAGTCATAGACCTCAAGCGTCATCGGCGGGTCCGCGGTAAATATTATGGTCTGGCCTTCGCCCGCCTCACGATAGCGATATTGAACGTGTTCGGTGCTGTAGAATTTTATGTCCGCCCTGCTCTGTGCGGGCCAGCCAGAACGGAACTCTGCCATCTTGGCGTTGCCGCCCCACGTATCGATCCGTGCGGCTAGCCGCTTCAGAACGCCAGTCATCAATCGCGCGCCGTGTGGGCGCGCAAGGCGACGTCGTGCGCCAACATACCAGCGGCAAGACAAAGAAAGACTGCGATCGCCAAGTGCCGCCCTACAATGGCGGAAGGCGCTTGTGCTTGCGCGGCCACCCAGGCATCGCCCAGCGGGAGGAACAGGGCGCAGATTGCCATCCACTTGAGCGCCACCAAATCCTTGCGTAGCAGAAACACGGAAACGATCGCTGCGATGAACGCCGCGCGCAGACCGTATATCTGCACCCAACCATCCAATTCCGCAGCTCGCGAAGGGAGGCCCATATAGATGGCGAAGCCGTGCGGATTGAAAAAGGCGCGAATGGCATTGACGCCCTGTGACGCCGCCATGGCGCAGGCCATCCAAAAGCCGATTGAGCGAGTGATGGGCGGCCCGGCGCCGGTTGTCGAACCTGAGTTTTTCATGGGCTTGCTGCCTATCAGCATATCTTGATCTTTTCAGTTGAATATGAGCAACGATAAGTGAATATTATTCATCTATGATGAACCCCAATAACCTTCCGCCCTGGCCAAGTCTTGTCGCCTTCCATATTGCCGCACGAAGGCAGAGTTTTCGCGATGCGGCGGTTGAACTGCGGCTCACACCATCAGCGATCAGCCATCAAATCAAAAAGCTGGAGCTTTGGGTGGGAGGTCCCCTCTTTGAACGACGCGTCCGGCAGGTTCATCTCACCGTCAAAGGGCATCGTCTTGCCGAGGGGTTGGACCGCGGCTTCGGAGAAATCTCCGCGGTGCTGGACCGGGCCCGCTCTGGTACTGAGGTAAAGATGCTGAGGATCGCCGCCTTGCCGCTCTTTGCCAATGGCTGGCTCAATCGTCGATTGCCTGCATTTGAGCGACACCATCCGACATTGTCCATTGCAGTCGACACGTCCGCCAGCCTCGCGGACTTGCTGCTAGGGGAAGCGGATGTAGCAATTCGCAACCTGCAGGCGCCAACGCCTGGTGTCTGGGCGCAGAAACTGCTCGATATCCGGGCCGTTCCGCTGTGCACACCGCAGGTGGCCGCGCGCATCAACTCGGCCGAAGACCTCGCACAACAGACATTGATAGGGTTGAGCGTCGGGCGCCTGGGATGGTCCGATTGGTTTGCCGCAACCGGCGCCGCACAGCCGACGACAAGCCGACATTTGCTGTTCGACAGTATGACAACAGCCATCGAGGTCGCCGCCGAGGGGCGCGGCGTCCTGCTTGCGCTGACGCCGCTGGTTTCGGACATGCCTGCAGCGCGGGGACTGGTGGTGCCGCTACCATTTTCGCCTCAAGAGGCGGGTAGCTATTTTGTGGTTTGCAGGAAGGAAGATCGGCAAAACCCGATCATCGGCGGCTTCGTCGATTGGCTGTGTCGGGAAATGCGGCGCGATCTTCCACGATTGCGCAAGGCGGACAATCATTTGATGGCCGCCATCACTGCGGACCATTCCGGGCGGGGTCGAACCTATCCGCCTAGCGACGCAGGGAGCGCATAGGTGTCAGAATTTGTCACCGAAATGCGTGTCAGCAAACAACACAGATCGCAGCAAACCTAACCACGCTCTCTTTACGCTGCCGCTTTCTTGCGCTCCTGTAATTCGGTGTTGAGCATTTCTGCCAGCAAAAACGCCAGCTCGATGCTCTGCGCCGCGTTGAGCCGAGGGTCGCAATGGGTGTGATAGCGGTCGGCCAGGCTGTCCTCGGTCACCGCCTTG
>CAZAWL010000115.1:0-6765 GCA_964488705.1 uncultured Sphingopyxis sp. | reverse complement strand
CCCGTTACAGATGTCGTCGCCTGCGGCATTGGCTTCGCACCGGCCGAGATGGTCCCAATGCGCGGTGTAGAGCACATATTCGTCGGGTCGGACGCGGCCGGGCGAAATACCGATGACGTTGCGCGATGGCGTGCGGCGGATGGCGGAGTCAAAGGACAGGTTGGCTTGTACGCCCCCCAAATTGACCGCGCGAAAACCTTCTTCCCTTGCCTGGGCGCGGAGCCGGTCGAAATCTAGGCCCGCTGCGGCGAACAGGCGCTGGGCACGATGCAGCTGCATCCATCCATTTGCCGCCGTCTCGCCCATATGGTTGTCGGCAGCATCCTGCGAATATTGTGGCCCGGTCCAGCTGGACCGCACCACGTTCCAGCCATAGGCGGCCGGTTCGGTATCGTGGACGATAATCGCCGCCGCTGCGCCCTGACGCGCCGCTTCCTCATATTTATAGGTCCAGCGGCCATAATAGGTCATCGCCCGGCCATTAAAGCGGCCGCCGACCGTCGGCGTCTGCCAGTCGGGGTCATTGACGAGTATGATCACCGTCTTGCCGCGCACATCGACGCCGGCATAATCATTCCAGCCGCGTTCCGGCGCATTGATGCCATAACCGACAAATACGACGTCGCTGTTGGTGATTTCGGTTCGCGGCGTGATGCGGTAACTGCCCGCAACAAAATCATCGCCATAGCTCAACGATTGCACGCCAGAGGGCGTCGTAAAGCGCAGCGGAGACATGTTGCTGGTGGTCATTTCCACCAGCGGCACATTTTGAACCCAGCTGCCTTCATTGCCTGGTTGCAGCCCCGCCGCGCGGAATTGTTCGATCAGATAGTTGACGGTCAACTCCTCACCCCGGGTGCCCGGCGAGCGCCCTTCAAATTCGTCGGAGGCAAGCCGCGCGGTCACGTCGCGCATGGTGGCTTCGGACAGGTTGATCGGGGCGTTCTCGCCCGTGCTGCCGGGCATACAGGACGGCAGCAGCAATGCAGCGGCGATGCAGGCGGCCAATAGCGGTTTGCGGTGGGTGCGGGACATGGTCATACCTCTTGGCGTTAGGGCTCGGCGTGTATGGCGCGACCCTAACGCCGCGCGCCTGATTGGCAATGGCTCTGCGACCCGGCGGCGAACTCCCGTCATTTTGGCGCGATTGGATGATTGCTCTGTTTGGCGGACTCTGTAAATCTCCCTCTCGGCAAGGAGTTTGAACATGCGTTTTCGTTTCGGACTGGTTGGCGCCACTGGCGCCGCGGCTGTGGCATTCGCGTTGGGGATGATGCCGACCCAGGCTTCGCATGCGCAGGAAGCTGTTGCGCCGGCAAATGATGCAGCCTCGCGTTTTGGCGCGTTGGCGGGGGTTCAGGACATTTCGCTGTCACCGGATGGAGCGCACATCATTTTTATCAGCCCCAGCACCGGGCAGGGCAATGACCTTTTTATCACGCCCACAGCCGAGGGTGGCCGGCCGCAGCGTCTGTTGCGCACATCGGGTGACCCAGAGGCGCTGCGGTGGTGCAACTGGAAATCGGATAGCCGGATAATCTGCCAGATCGGCGGGCGTCGCCAGGTTGCTGGCCGCATTGCGGGTTTCGTCCGTTACATTGCGCTCGACGCTGCTGGCGGCAACGTCACCGTGCTGGGTAATGATGAGTTTAACGAGCTTTATGGTGGCTACATCCTCGACTGGCTGCATGACGACCCTGACGCCATTTTGATGGGCAATGGCCGCGGGGCGATTCATCGTGTCAGCGTTGCCGATAACCGAATTCTGGCAAGGCCAGAGACTGCGGGCACCGTCCCCCGCGCCTACATCAGCGACGGTCAGGGCCGGCTCCGCGTCATGCAGACCGCGAGGGTGGAAGCCGACGCGTCACTCGGCGATATATCCCGCTATTTCTGGCGCCCGGCCGAAGGCGGCCAGTGGCAGCCGCTGTCCCAAAATGATGAGCGGGTCGACGACGGTTTTCGGCCCGCTCTGGTCGATGCAGATAATAATCGGGTCATCGGATTCCAGAAAGTGAACGGATTTGACACTGTTGTCGCCCGTACCCTTGATGCCGCCGGTACGACGACCACGTTGTTCGAAAGGCAGAATGTCGAAATCGACTCGATCATCACACTTGGCCTGTCGCGGCGGGTCGTTGGTGTTTCGTTCGCCACCGACCGTCGCCATGCCGAATATTTTGACGCGGCGATTGGCACCATGTCGCGCAGCCTGTCCCGCGCGTTGGGCGGCCGGGACATCGCCATCGTTGACCAGAATCGCGACGGTACCAGCTTTCTCGTTTTTGCCAGTTCCGATGCCGACCCCGGCACATATTTCCTGTACACGCCCGCTGCGCGACAGCTGCGTCCGTTGCTGGCGTCACATCCTTCGCTTGCAGGAACAACACTGGCGCCCGTCCGGTCGGTGACCTATCCGGCCGCCGACGGGACCATGATCCCGGGCTATTTGACGCTTCCACCCGGCCGCGACACCGCGGCAGGCCTTCCGGCCATCGTCATGCCGCATGGCGGCCCGTCCGCCCGTGACGAGGGCGAGTATGATTTTGTTGCGCAATATTTGGCCAGCCAGGGGTTTGCGGTGTTGCAACCCAATTATCGCGGATCATCGGGGTATGGCGACGCCTGGTATGTCGATAACGGGTTCCAGAGCTGGCGCATTGCCATCGGTGACGTGAATGACGGCGGCCGCTGGTTGGTTTCGCAGGGCGCCGATGCGCAGAAACTGTCGATCGTCGGATGGTCCTATGGCGGGTACGCCGCGCTGCAATCGGCTGTCAGTGCACCGGAGCTTTTCCGGTCGGTGGTCGCCATCGCGCCCGTGACCGACCTGCAGCGGCTGCGTCGCGACTCGCTCGGCAGGTTCAACGGGCGGATTGTGCGTGATTTCATCGGTGAAGGGCCGCATGTCCGGGAGGGGTCACCCGCGCTGCGGGCTGCCGAAATACGCGTGCCAGTGTTGATGTTCCACGGTTCGCTCGACACCAATGTCGATATTGAACAGGCACGTGCGATGCGCCGCGCGCTGGAGTCCGCCGGACGCAGCGTCGAACTTGTGGAGTATGAGGGCCTCGCGCACAGCCTCACGACGTCGGAGGCGCGCACCGACATGTTGCGGCGGATCAGTGCCTTCCTCCCCCGCTGAGGCGGGAGAGGAAGGGCAGAATTGTAAACTGTTACGGGCGGCGCCACGCCTTCAGCTTGCCGTCGGTGACGAGCTGTTGCAGCTCGCTGCGGTTGACGGGAATGCGTTCCGACTCGTCCCAGGTGACGTTGGACAGGCTGCCAGAGTTGAGCTCCGCGACCGCCGGGTCTGACGATGGGTAGGCCCCTTGTTCGGTGATGACGGTCACCTTGTCGTCGGTGACATCAACGACGCGCATCATGCCATAGGCCGCGGTCATCGATTCGCCGCCATCGCGATTGAAATTGGCGGCGGAAAAATGCGTGAGCTCACCTGACCAGAGGTCGCCAACCTGTGGCGAGGCGAGAATCGGGTCGAGCGCGGGCGCTGACTCCTCCGTCGCGGTCGCGGTTTCACCGCTGGTGCCGCTGCATGCCGTCAAGCTGCCCATGCAAAGTGCCGCCCCCAGCATCATGGACCTGGCCAAATTATGTTGTTTCATCATCTGGGATACCCCCTCCACTTAAGATAATTTGCACCCGAAGCGGCGCACGGGGTGAAGAATAGTGCAACGCGCTGCGCTGTCCAGTGATGCAGATCACGCAGCAATGAAAAGGGCCCAGACCGCAACCGGCCGGGCCCCAATCATCAGCGCCAAAGCGCAATCTGACGTCAACGCATCAACGCGAATAAAATTCGACGACGAGGTTGGGTTCCATCTTGACCGGATAAGGGACCTCATCGAGCGTCGGAACGCGGGTAAAGGTCGCCTTGGTGCCGTCGACGGCAACATAATCGGCGAGGTCGCGTTCCGGCAGCGCCTGTGCTTCGGCAACCAGTGCCATTTCCTGCGCCTTTTTGCCCAGCGTGATTTCGTCACCCGGCTTTACCTGACGGCTCGCGATGTTGCAGCGCACGCCGTTGACATAAACATGGCCGTGGCTGACCAGCTGGCGCGCCGCGAAAATGGTCGGCGCGAACTTGGCGCGGTAAACAATCGCGTCGAGCCGGCGTTCCAGCAGGCCGATCAGGTTCTGGCTGGTGTCGCCCTTCATCCGCGACGCTTCGAAATAGGCGCGCTTGAACTGCTTTTCGGTCACGTCGCCATAATAGCCCTTGAGCTTTTGCTTGGCGCGCAGCTGAATGCCGAAATCGCTGGTCTTGCCCTTGCGGCGCTGACCGTGCTGACCCGGGCCATATTCGCGGCGGTTGACCGGCGACTTGGGGCGGCCCCAGATATTTTCGCCCATGCGGCGGTCGAGTTTATACTTGGCGCTCTGGCGCTTTGACATGACGTCTTCTCCAATGGCTGAGCGGTCACCATGACCGCCGGAACATCCGGACCCGCGCAATGGCTGAGCACTGGGCCAACCACCGGACGCCTGCTTCACCGGATATGCAGGGTCGATTGCGAAGGGGCGCGGTTAGGCGGGCAAGGCCGCAAAGTCAAGCGCGACGGCGGCGCCCGTCAGTGCACGATATCATCAGGCTTGGGCGCATTCGCGGCCATCTCCGCCGCCAGTTCGGCCGCTTCATCGATTTCGCGTCCGCGCAACATGATGCCGACGACCAGCCCGATGATCAGCCCGACCGGTACGATGTCGGCAGCCCAGCCGAGCATGGCCCCCAGCAGCACACCATAGATCAGCCAGCGATTGGGGCTGCGCGCCCGGCGAATCCTCTTACCGGTCACAGCCGCGCCAGCACGGCGTTCGCCAGCCGGTGGCCGAACATCGCATCCTGCAGCGGATAGAGGTAGGGCTCGATCAACTCCGCCTCGATCAACACCAGGCCGCCACCGTCGCCGCGGACCATGTCGACCCGCGCATAGAGCGGCGCGGTCTCGAACGGCAACAGCGCGACGACCGCCTCTGCCGCGTCACGATCCGGTGCGACGGGGGTGACGGCGTGTTCCGTGCCGCCATAGAGCGACTGGATCCGGTAGTCGCCCGCCGCGGCCCGTTTGACGAGCGCGTGCGAAAATGCGCCGTCGATGAAGATGAAGCTATATTCGCCATCGCTCTGAATCGACGGTAAAAAGGGTTGCAGCATCGCCGCCTGACCCATCGACCAGTCTGCCAGCGCCGGGTCATCGCGGTGAAAATCGACCTGGCCGATTGCCCCTGCGCCGACTCGTCGTTTGACGACGATGCGCTCGCAACCAAAGCTCTCCATCGCATCGACGACATCTGCTCCGGTCGGCGCATCATGCCAGAGGGTGGGGATGGACGGCACGCCCGATCGGGCGAGTTCGGCAAGATAGGATTTGTCGCTGTTCCATCGTACCATGGCGGCGGGGTTACAGACCTGAACGCCTGCCGCTTCCAGCGCCGTCAGCCGATCGACGAACGCCTCGGGATGGTCGGTATAATCCCACGCGGTGCCGAGCAGCGCGAGCGGATAGCCCGTCAAATCCTGGAGCGGCGCGCGCCAATCAATATCGACGACGCCTACACCGCTATGAGCGAGCCCCCGGCGCAGCGCCCCGATCTGTTCGTCATGCTCAAAGGCGTCGGGGCGACGACCGGGCGCGCCGGGCAGCGTCTCGGGGCAGGCGAGGAACGCAATTTGCATTGGCGGCGGATAGCTGCGCCGTCGCGCGGGTGCAAGCAGACCGCTTGCCCCCTCGACATGGTGCGGTAAGCCGCTATGGAGCGCGGGCATGACGCAAACGCCTCCGCCCCCCGATGATTGCCAGACGATGCAGGACGTCCGTGCTGGCGTCGACGCGACCGACGCGGCGCTGCTCGCGCTGTTGACCAGCCGTTTCGGCTATATGCGCGCCGCCGCCCGCATCAAATCAGACCGCGACAGCGTGAGAGATGAGGCGCGCAAGGCGCAGGTTCTGGACAATGTTGCCGCCCTCGCTGCGCAACATGGGCTGCCTGCCGATCGCATTCGCGCCGTGTGGAACGAGCTGATCGAACAATCGATCGCCTATGAATTTGACATCTGGGACGCGACCCGGCGCTAAACGCGCTACCGCTGGCGGGCGGGTCGGGCGGCACCGGCGCGATGGACGTCACGCAATATGCCGCGCATCATCTGCACTTCCTTTGTGCTCCAGCCGGGCTTGGTCAGCAATGTGCGCAACGACCTGAGCGTCGCCTGCTTGCGCTCTGGCGGGCGGAAATAGTCGGCCTCTTCCAGCATGTCGACCAGCGCGGCTATCATGCTGTCCAGCTCGGCCTGCGGCGCTGGCGGCGCCAGATCGGTGGCCGGGGGCTGGGCCAAGCCGCGCCGCTTTGACCATTCATAAACGCTCAGAATCACGGCCTGCGCCAGATTGAGCGAAGCGAAATCGGGGTTGACCGGCACGGTCAAAATGGCGGTCGCCAGCGCCACTTCGTCGGTTTCGAGGCCTGATCGCTCCGGTCCAAAGACGATGGCGGACTGCGCAGCCGATGCATGGATATGCGCCGCAGCATCGTCGGGCGTAAGCACCGGCAGCACCAGCTCGCGTCGCCGGACGGTCGTGGCGAAAATGCTGCTGCAATCGGCCACGGCATCAGCCAGCGTTGGGTGGACGGTCGCATTGGCCAGCACGATATCGGCGCCAGATGCGGCCGGCCCGGCATCGGGGTTGGGCCAGCCATCGCGCGGGGCGACGAGCCGCAACTGTGTCACGCCGAAATTGAGCA
>CAZAWL010000114.1:0-6837 GCA_964488705.1 uncultured Sphingopyxis sp. | reverse complement strand
TGAAGCGACTTGGCGCGACCAAACCGCGACGTTGCTGCTCTATTGAGCGTTATCGCGGCGCCATGCGGATTGCACCGTCGAGGCGGATGGCCTGACCGTTGAAATAGCTGTTGCGGACCAGTTCCATTGCGAGGCTGGCAAACTCGGCCGGCCGGCCCAGTCGCTTGGGGAAGGGGATGGCTGCTTCGAGGCTCGACTTCACCGCCGGGTTCATGTTGCCCAGCAGCGGCGTTTCGAAAACGCCGGGCATGATCGCGTTGACGCGGATGCCGACGTCCATCAGGTCGCGCGCCATTGGCAGGACGAGGCCATTCACCCCGGCCTTGGCCGAGCCATAGGTCGTTTGGCCGATCTGGCCGTCCTGTGCAGCTACGGATGCGGTGAGCGTGATGACGCCACGTTCGCCATCCTCAAGCGGCGCGAGCGCGGCCATGCCCAGCGCCGAGAGCGAAGCGATGCGGTAGCTGGCGACGAGGATGCCGCGCACACCAAATTCATAATCCTCCGTCGACAGGCGCTTGTAGCCGCCCGTTTCCTTGTCCCAGGCCAAGGTCTTGCCGCGCCGCGACGCCATGGCACAATGGACGCAGATGCGCTCCTGCCCATGTGCGGCACGCGCAGTCGCCAGCCCGTCGACCACCGATTGTTCGTCCATGATGTCGACGTGGACAAAGATGCCGCCGATCGAATCGGCCACGGCACGGCCCCGATCGTCATTGATGTCGAAAATGGCCACTTTGACACCAGCTTCGCTCAGCGCCTCGGCGGTGGCCTGGCCCAGCCCGGATGCGCCGCCGGTGACGATGGCGGCAGTGCTGCTGTCGATGTGCATATTGGTCTCCTCCCTATTATCGGCTCGGTCGGCGCATCGCCCGCCCTCTGTGGTAAAGAGTGTATATCCAGCCGGTCAAGCAAAGCACTTTGCAATGTTGCATCAGCAACGCCAAATGGCACGGGCCAGCGGGGGAAGGGGACGATAACATGATTCTGGTTACCGGCAGCCTGGAGGGGACGGCAGAGACTATGGACCGCCTGATCGCGCTCGCGCTGGACCATGTCGGCCGTTCGCGAAGGGAGGATGGATGCATCTCGCACGATGTCCATCGCCACGTGGAGCAGCCGGACCGTCTGGTGTTCATCGAACAATGGCGCGACATGGATGCACTGTTGGCGCATTTTGCTGTGCGGGAATCGCGCGCGTTCGTTGCACAGGCGGCAGCGCTCGCCAGCAAGCCGCCGACCATTGCCATTCATGAGGCGACGGCGATACCCTTCGCATTGGGCGGCGGCCCCGAATGACGCCCGAACTGGGCGTCATCGAGGGTTATTTTGGGCGCCCCTGGTCGTGGGAGGATCGCTCCGCCGTGGTCCGCCGCCTCGCCCCCGCCGGCTATAGCTATTTCCATTATGCGCCAAAGGCAGAGGCCAGGCTGCGCAAGCAGTGGCGCATGCCCTTTACCGATGCGCAGTGCATGGCGATGGCCGCATTCGCCGCCGAATGCCGGGCCCACAATATGCGCTTTGGCGTCGGCTTGACCCCCTTTGCGGCGCACCTTGAGTGGGATGATGGTGCGCGGTCGGCAATGCGGGTGAAGCTCGATCAACTATCGGCGATCGGGCTCGATGATCTTGCGCTGCTGTTTGACGATATGGACGGCGCAATCGCCGATCTGGCAGAACGACAGGCCGCCATCATCGGTTTTGTGGCCGACCATGTGCACGCGACGCGCCTGTTCACATGCCCCAGCTATTATAGTGATGACCCGGTGCTGGACCGCGTATTCGGCCAGCGGCCCGAACATTATCTGGAGGGTTTTGGACGGCTGATCGACCCGTCGATCGCCATCTACTGGACCGGCGAAGAAGTGTGTTCGCGCGAAATTGGCGTTGGCCACCTCGAACACGTCGCCAACAGGCTGGGCCGCAGACCCGCCCTGTGGGACAATTACCCGGTCAATGACGGCCCGCGCATGTCGCAATATCTGCATCTGCGGGCGTTCACCGGCCGCACGGCGGCCATTGGCGATGCGGTGAGCCATCACGCCATCAACCCCGCGTCCCAGCCCCATTTGTCGATCATTCCGGCGCTGACGCTGCCGATGCTTTATGCCGAGGGCAGCGGATATCGGTATATGCGCGCCTTTGCGGAGGCGGCAGCGGCGGTCTGCGGGGGTGACCTGGCGGCTATGCTGACGGCCGACCTGTTGACGTTCAATGACGGCGGGCTGGACCGGCTGAGTGATGAACGCAGGGCAAAGTTGGCCGAACGCTATAAGGCGGTTGGCCACCCCGCTGCGCTCGAAGTCGTCGATTGGCTGACCGGGGGTTACGCCATCACCGGGGAAATGCTCCAGACGCAATAGCGACCCCTGAGCACTGGGTGCTTGACGTTAACGTCAATGTTACCCAAGATCGCATGCGAGGTTGGGGAGAGAAGTCATGGCTATCAAAACGCGCATCACCGACATGTTCGGCATCGAACACCCCATCATTCAGGGCGGCATGCATTTTGTCGGCTTTGCAGAGATGGCAGCGGCTGTGTCCAATGCAGGTGGCCTGGGGATAATTACCGGGCTGACCCAGCGCACGCCGGCGGACCTCGCCAACGAAATCGCCCGGTGCAAGGACATGACCGATAAACCGTTCGGCGTGAACCTCACCTTTTTGCCGATGGTCAACACGCCCGATTACCCCGGTTATGTGCGGGCCATCATCGAAGGAGGTGTCAAGGCGGTGGAAACCGCCGGCAACAACCCCGCCCAGGTCTTGCCCTTTTTCAAGGATGCCGGGGTCAAGGTCATTCATAAATGCACGTCCGTCCGCCACAGCCTAAAGGCTCAGGCAATCGGCTGTGATGCCGTATCGGTCGACGGGTTCGAATGTGGCGGCCACCCGGGGGAGGATGACGTGCCCAATTTCATCCTGTTGCCGCGCGCGGCAGATGAACTGGACATCCCGTTCGTTGCCTCTGGCGGCATGGCCGATGGCCGCAGCCTCGTCGCGGCATTGGCGTTGGGCGCCGAAGGGATGAACATGGGCACCCGCTTTATTGCCACGCAGGAGGCACCGGTCCACGCCAATGTGAAGGCGGCGTTGGTTGCGGCATCGGAGCTGGATACGCGGCTGGTTATGCGCCCGCTGCGCAATACCGAACGCGTGTTGACCAACGCGGCGGTCGAGCGGTTGCTCGAAAAGGAGAGGGCGCTCGGGGCCGACCTCAAGTTCGAGGATATTATGGAGGAGGTCGCAGGCGTCTATCCCCGCATCATGAAAGAGGGGACGATGGATGCCGGAGCGTGGAGCTGTGGCATGGTCGCGGGTCTTATCCACGACATCCCGACCTGCAAGGAACTGATCGACCGGATCATGGCCGAAGCGGAGGCCATCATCGGCCAACGGCTCGCCGGGTTTGTCCGCTAGCAACGAGTTGGGGGCAAGCCGCATGACGGGGCCATTGCAGGGCATCAGGATCATCGAATTCGCGGGTATCGGACCCGGGCCCTATTGCGGGATGATGCTGGCCGATCATGGGGCAGAGGTCATCCGCATTGACCGGCCCGGCGGGATGCAGTTGCCCAATGACCCGCTTGGGCGCAACCGGCGCTCGATCTGCCTCGACATGAAGCATCCAGATGCCCTCGCCGTGGCGCGTGACCTGAGCCGCAGTGCCGACGGGTTGATCGAGGGGTATCGGCCGGGCGTGATGGAACGGCTGGGGTTGGGTCCGGACGTCCTGCTCTCCGACAATCCGCGCCTCGTCTATGGCCGCATGACGGGTTGGGGACAGACAGGTCCCTATGCCCATGCTGCCGGGCATGACATCAACTACATCGCCCTGTCAGGGGTACTGCACACGGTTGGCCGCGCCGGGGAGCGACCCGTTCCGCCGGTCAATTATATCGGTGATTTCGGCGGCGGCGGCATGATGCTCGCCTTTGGCATGGTCAGCGCCATCCTGCACGCCAAGTCGACGGGCACCGGTCAGGTGATCGATTGCGCCATGACCGATGGTTCGGCGCTGCTGTCAGCGATGACGTGGGGCTTCCACGCGATGGGCATCTGGCGCGACGAACCGGGCGTCAACCGGCTCGATGGCGGTGCGCCCTATTACGACACCTATGTTTGTAGCGACGGCAAATTCATCTCCATCGGGTCGATCGAGCCGCAATTTTATGCGTTGCTGCGCCAGCACACGGGACTGGACGCCGACCCCGATTTCGATGCGCAGGATGATCAGGCGAAATGGCCGTTGCTCAAGCAAAAGCTGGCTGACCTGTTTGCGACGCGCAGCCGCGATGAATGGTGTGCGATCATGGAAATGACCGACATCTGCTTTGCGCCGGTGTTGAGCCTTTCGGAGGCGCCTTTGCACCCGCATAATGTTGCGCGAGAAACCTTTATTGACGTGGGCGGGTCCATCATGCCCGCGCCGGCGCCGCGTTATTCGGCGACGCAGGTGGCAAAGCCGCGGCCCGCACCGGCCAAGGGCAGCGAC
Organism: uncultured Sphingopyxis sp.; assembly: GCA_964488705.1. Classification (GTDB taxonomy): domain Bacteria; phylum Pseudomonadota; class Alphaproteobacteria; order Sphingomonadales; family Sphingomonadaceae; genus Sphingopyxis. The sequence goes on along the minus strand of CAZAWL010000114.1, from coordinate 2,342 downwards.
AATGCCGCGTTGCTCGCGCGATTGGGCTATGATGAAAGCAGGATCGCCGCTTTGCTGGGGGGTGCTGTCCGGGGATAAGACGATGCCCGTTCCGGCACGACCGGGGGCACAGGGTGGAGGGACAAGAGATGCAACGCGTAAAGCTGATGCTGGCCAGTCTGGCCATGGCGATGACCATGTCCTGTTCGATGGGCGAGACCGGAACGACGGCTGTTGTCGATGACGCCCGACTCGCCTCTGCGGCCGAACGCCCGAACGAATGGATCACGCATGGCGGCACCTATGAAGAACAGCGGTTCAGCCGGCTTGACCAGATTACCGCGGATAATGTCGGCCAGCTTGGTCTCGCGTGGAGCCACGAGTTTGACACCAACCGCGGGCAAGAGGCGACGCCGATCGTCGTTGACAATGTGCTCTATACCACCACCGCGTGGAGCAAGGTGTTCGCCTTTGATGCACGCACCGGCCAGCAATTGTGGAGCTATGACCCGCAAGTGCCCGGCACGACCGGCTTTCGCGCCTGTTGTGACGTCGTCAATCGCGGTGTCGCCGTTTATGGCGGCAAGGTTTATTTCGGGACGCTGGATGGACGCCTGATCGCGCTTGATGCGGCAACTGGTCGCGAAGTTTGGTCGGTGGTCACGGTTGACCAGAGCAAGCCCTATACCATCACCGGCGCACCGCGTGTGGTCAAAGGGCGTATCCTCATCGGCAATGGCGGTGCCGAATATGGCGTTCGCGGCTATGTATCCGCCTATGACGCCAGCGATGGCGATTTGGTTTGGCGATTCTACACGGTGCCGCCAGGCCCCGGCGCGCCGGCCGATGGTGCGGCGTCGGATTCGGTGATGGAGCGCCAGCGCGCGACCTGGTCGGGCGACTGGACCGAGTTTGGCGGCGGCGGGACGGTGTGGGATGCCATCGTCTATGATGCTGATTTCGATCAGGTGCTGATCGGTGTCGGCAATGGCAGTCCGTGGAACCATCGGGTCCGATCCGCAGGACGCGGCGACAATCTGTTCGTGTCCTCGGTCGTGGCGCTTGATGCCGACACCGGGACCTATCGCTGGCATTATCAGGGAACCCCGGGCGAGACATGGGATTTTACCCAGACGCAGCCGATCATCCTCGCCGACCTCACCATCGATGGCCAGGCCCGCAAGGTCATGATGCAGGCGCCCAAGAACGGTTTTTTCTATGTGATCGACCGCAGCAACGGGCGGCTGGTTTCGGCGCGCAACTTTGTGCCGCAAACATGGACGACCGGCGTTGATATGGCCACGGGCCGCCCGATCGAAACGCCCAATGCCCGCTTTACCGACGGTAGCTTCGTCGCCTTTCCGTCGGCGCTGGGCGCGCACAACTGGCATCCCATGGCCTTTAGCCCCGACACGGGGCTTGTCTATTTGCCGGCGCAGGAAATACCATTCGCCTATGCCAACGATCGCAATTTTCGCGGTCGCCCCGGCGGCTGGAACGTCGCCATAGATTTTCTGGCCAACCCCGTGCCGGATGATCGTGCCCAATTTGCCGCGCTCCGCGCTCTTTTAAAGGGGCAATTGATTGCCTGGGACCCCGTGCAACAGCGTGAAGTGTGGCGCGTTCAGTATGACGGGCCATGGAATGGCGGCGTGCTGGCGACGCATGGCGGTCTGGTGTTTCAGGGCAACGCCCATGGCCAGTTTCAGGCGTTCAACGCCCGCGATGGCCGAAAGCTATGGTCGTTTGAGGCGGGGACCGGCATCATCGCGCCGCCGATCAGCTATAGCATCGACGGCGTCCAATATGTGGCGGTCATGGCCGGCTATGGCGGGGCCTATCCGCTGACATCGCCCTTTGTCGACAATCCGCGGCCGATGCCAAACGGACGACTGCTGGTGTTCAGGCTCGGCGGCACCGCGCCCTATACGATCGAGCCTGTTCCCAACCCGCCCGCCACGGTGGTCGCAGACCGCTTTACGCCGGCACAGGTCGAACGCGGCATGGCATTATACGAATCGAGTTGTGGCGTCTGTCATGGCGCAGCGGGCCTGTCTTCGGGCGTGCTACCCGACCTGCGTCGTCGCGCCAGCATCGCCGACGCGGCCGTGTTCCGGTCGATCGTGATTGACGGTGCCTTGGCCAACAGCGGGATGGCGAGCTTTGCCCGCTATTTGACGCCAGCGGATGCGGAGGCCGTACGCGCCTATCTGGCCGGGCGCGCAGCGGTGTTGCGCCGGCAGGAGGGCGACCGGCCCGGCGGCTGACCGGCGTTGGTAACAGAATCTGGCTGGTGCATTGCTGCTGGGTGATAAATCGTGAGCCCTGCCGGGTTCGAACCATGGCCGCTTTGCTTGGAAAGC
>CAZAWL010000113.1:0-6870 GCA_964488705.1 uncultured Sphingopyxis sp. | reverse complement strand
GATATCGGGATCGAGCGTCGTCGCGACCCCTTCGACCATCACCATCGTTTTTTGCAGCAGCAGCAGGTGCGGCTGGGTCTGCATGTCGAAATCGCGGGTGATGGCGAACAGGCCGTCGAGCATCTGCCCGACCGACAATTCCTTGACCGGCTTGCCGCGCATCGGTTCACCCACGGCGCGCAATGCAGTCGCAAATTCGGCCTGGTTATGGTGCGCGGGCACATATTGCGCCTCGAAATGAATTTCGGCGACGCGATTATAATTGCCGGTCAACAGCCCATAGAGGATTTCGGCGAGCCAGGCCCGCGCCTTGCGGTTGATCCGTCCCATGATGCCGAAATCGATGGCGGTAATCGTCCCGTCCGCTGTCACCAGCAAATTGCCGTGGTGCATGTCGGCATGGAAAAACCCGTCGGCAATCGCCTGGCGCAGAAAGGCATTGACCAGCCGGGCCGCCAGCAATTTGGGGTCGTGGCCGGCCGCAATCAGCGCGGCACGGTCGGAAATCTTGATGCCGTCGACCCAGTCGAGCGTCATCACCGTGCCGCACGTCCGGTCCCAATCGATGGCGGGTACATGATAGCCCTCGCTCGCCGTCGCCGCCTCCGCCAGCTCGGATGCTGACGCTGCCTCCCGCCGCAGGTCGAGCTCGCTGTTGGTCCAGCGCTTGAAATTGGCGATGACGAGCCGCGGGCGCAGCCGCGCCGCTTCCCCGCCCATCGCTTCGAGGTGCGCGGCGGCCCATTCATAGGTGTCGATATCGCTGGCAAATTTCTGGCGGATGCCGGGGCGCAATATTTTCACCGCGACGGCGCGTCCGTCGGGCGTCGTGGCGCGATACACCTGGGCAATCGATGCCGACCCGATCGGGTTTTCGTCAAAGCTGGCGAACAACGTCGTCAGCGGCTGCCCCAACCCGGCTTCGATGACCGGGCGCACGGCGTCAAATCCGACCGGCGGTAGCGCATCCTGTAACGTCAACAGGTTGCGCGCGGGTTCCTCACCGATCAGGTCGGGTCGGGTCGCCAAAGTCTGCCCCAGCTTGATCGCGGCGGGACCTATCGCGCGAAACGCGGCGGCATAATCCGGGGTGGCGGGCTGGCGGGTGCCAAGGCGGGCGATTCGCGCCAGTCGCCGCACCGCTACGGGCGTGTTGGGCGATCGTTCGAGGTCGCGCAGCGCCCCATGACGGGCCAGCGTCCGGCCCCAGCGGAGCAACCGCCAAATATGGGTGACGGGGCGCGTCATGCGGACAGTCAGGCCACTTTCCAGCCGCTATGGATGGCGACCAGCCCGCCCATGATCGGTTCAACCCGCGTGTGGCGGAACCCTGCGGCGTCGATCATCGCGCGAAATTTCGGCATTGGCGGGAACCGGCGGATCGATTCGATAAGGTAACGGTAACTGTCGGCGTCGCCGGCGATGACCTGTCCCATTTTCGGAACGACATGGTGGGAATAGGCGTCATACACCTGGCCGAACCCGGGCCATTCGACGGTCGAAAATTCGAGGCAGAAAAACCGGCCACCCGGTTTGAGGACGCGGTGCGCCTCTGCCAGCGCGCGGTCGATATGGGTGACGTTGCGAATGCCAAAGGCGATTGTGTAGGCATCGAACCGGCCAGCCGCAAAGCTGAGCGTTTCGGCATTTTGTTCCGACCAGCTGAGCCCCGCTATCCCCCGGTCCTGCGCCCGTTCGCGACCAACCGCCAGCATGTTGGGGTTGATGTCCGACACCATCACGCTGGCACCATTTTTGGCCAGCCTGAACGCGATGTCGCCGGTGCCGCCGGCCATGTCGAGTATCTCTTCGCCCCGGCGCGGTTTGACGCGTCGGACGAACCGGTCCTTCCACACCCGGTGCAGGCCGACCGACATGGCGTCATTCATCCGGTCATAGCTGCGGGCAACGCTGGAAAAGACGCCGCCGACGCGCCGCGTCTTTTCCTCTGGGGAAACTTGTTCGTAACCGAAAGAGACTTGGTCGTTCATATCCCTGCCTCTAGCCAAGCCCGCCTGCGCTCGCTAGCGCAAATGCGTGCCGGAGCTACCCGAAGTCGAAACCACCGTGCGCGGCCTCGCGCCGTTTCTGTTGGGCGAACGCATCGCCGAACTGCGGCTGATGCGTCCCGACCTGCGCCGGCCCTTTCCCGTCGACCTCGTCCAGCGGTTGACCGGGGCGGGGGTGACGGGCCTGTCCCGGCGGGCCAAATATGGCCTCATCGCTACCGATCGCGGCGATACCATGATCTTTCACCTCGGCATGTCGGGGCGGTGGCGCACCGATGCGGCGCAGGAAGAACGGCACGACCATTTGCGGTTGCGCACGGGCTCGGGCCACTGGCTGGCATTGAACGACCCGCGCCGTTTCGGCTCGGTCGATCTCGTATCGGGCGACCCCGAAAGCACCTATGCCCCTTTTACCGTCATGGGCCGCGAACCGCTGTCCGACGGCTGGGATGCCACCAGACTGGCCGCGGCGCTGGCGGGCCGGGCGGCACCGATCAAACAATTGCTGCTCGACCAGCGCATCGTGGCGGGGCTGGGCAACATCTATGTGTGCGAAGCGCTGTTCATCAGCGGCATTGCGCCGACACGGCCGGGCGGCGGGATCAGCCGGGCGCGGCTGGCGCGGCTCACATCGGCGGTCAAGGATGTGCTCAACGCGGCGATTGCGGCGGGCGGGTCATCGCTGCGGGACTTTGTCCACCCCGACGGGCAATTGGGGTATTTCAGCCATGCCTGGCGCGTTTATGGCCGCGAGGGTGAACCGTGCAGCCATTGTGCGCAACCGATACGGCGGTTGGTCCAGGGCGGCCGGTCGACCTTTTATTGTCCGCGCTGTCAGCACTGAATTCGTTGACCTTTGCCCATTCCCCCGCTATGCGCGCCGAACCCAAACGGTGACGAGTTCCGAATCCGCCGTTTTTGCCCGCATTTTTTGAAGTTTGAACTGAGGATTTCATGGCCAATACGCCCCAGGCTCGCAAGCGCATCCGCCGCAACGAGCGTCGCACCGATGTTAACCGCGCCCGCGTGTCGCGTATCCGTACATTGATCAAGCGCGTCGAAGCGGCCGTGACCGCCGGCGACAAGGACGCTGCGGCGACCGCCATGGTGGCGATGCAGCCGGAACTGGCGCGTGGCGTGGCCAAGGGCGTGGTGCACAAGAACACGGCTGCCCGCAAATATTCGCGTTTGACAAAGGCGGTTGCCGCCTTGGCTTGAACCGTCCGGCGGTGCGCCGCCGGCTGCAACAGGAACGGGTCGTGCGGTGATTGCGCGACCCTTTTTTGTTGCGCCGCCCGGCCCGTTCGACCCGCTGGCAACAAAGCCTAGGATTTCCCGCGATTCGCGCCGGACGGGACAGGGGCATTTTCACCTATCCTGTTGAAATTACAGGCATTTGAGTTGGTCAAACGGCAAAGCCGCAGCAATGCGCGTCAAGCCCATTTATTTCACTTTTTTTACACCGCCGCCCCTTGCCCGACTCGCTGAATCGCTTCTAGACCTGATCAGTCACAGCGGTCTTTGCTGTGGCCGCCACTGACACAGCCAGAAAAATAGCGGCTTTAGCCGTACTGGACGTGTGCGCCCTGCGGGGTTGTTGCGGGCGCGATTCGGTTTTGGGGGGAGCAGGCTAGGACCATGACGGCAGCGAAGGGCAATTCCGGCGTTTCTGACGCGCGCGCGATTGACGCGGTGCTGCCGCAGGATAGCGAATCCGGCGTGACCATGGCTGCCCTCGCTGCTGCATGGACCGAGATTGCACCGCTGCTGCGCCGCGACATCGGCGCCCGCACATTTGACCAGTGGATCAAACATGTCCGGCCGCTTGGCTTTGATGGCGCGACCGGCGAATTGCTGATGGGCGCGCCCAGCGCCTTTACCGCTGAACAGATTGCGAATCGCTTTGGCGACCGGCTGCGCATGGCGTGGCAGATGCACGTGCCGGACGTGGCGACATTGCGGATGACGGCGGCCAAGCCGACGGGTGCCGTGCAGTCGACCGACCGGCTGCATACCACCTCAGCGCCGGTAACGGCGCGGCCGCCGATCGACGAAAAATTCACCTTCGCCAGCTTTGTGTCGGGGCGCAGCAACATATTGGCGCTGAATGCGGCCCGTCGCGTCGCCGCGCCGGAAATGCCCAATTTCCATCCGCTCTATCTGCGCGGGGAAACAGGGCAGGGTAAAACGCACCTGCTGCACGCCATCGCTGCGGCAACGCTGGCACGGTCGCCCGACGCCAATGTGCTGGTGATGTCGGCCGAAAAATTCATGCTCGAATTTGTCGCCGCGATGCGCAGCAACGACATGCTGGCGTTCAAGGCGCGGCTGCGCGCTGCGGACCTGCTGGCGATTGACGACCTGCAATTTGTCATCGGCAAGGATTCGACACAGAGCGAGTTGCTGCACACCTTTGACGATGTCGTCGCTGGCGGTGGGCGATTGGTGGTCACCGCCGATCGCGTGCCCCACCGCCTGGACGGGATCGATCAGCGGCTCTTGTCGCGTCTCGCGGGCGGGCTGGTCGCGGACATTGATCCACCCGATCTCGAATTGCGGGTTGCGATTCTGGAACGCAAGGCGGCGACACATGATGTCGACATTCCGCCTGTCGTCATCGACTGGATCGCGCAGCAATTTCCGCGCAATGTCCGCGAACTCGAAGGCGCGCTCAACAAATTGGTGGCCTATGCCGCGCTGACCGATACGCCCATCGACCTTGACCATGCACAGCAGCGGCTGGCCGACAGTGCCCGCGGGTCGCGTGCCCGCGTGACGATTGAGGATATCCAGCGCGCCGTCTGTGCGCATTACCGTATCGACAAGAGCGAGATGGCGTCGCAGCGCCGTGTCCGATCGCTGGCCCGCCCGCGTCAGGTCGCCATGTATCTGGCCAAGGAATTGACGCCGCGCAGCTACCCGGAGATCGGGCGACGCTTCGGCGGGCGCGACCACAGCACCGTCATCCACGCGGTCAAGACCATCGCGACACTCAGGCAAAGTGATGCCGACCTCGACGTCGACATCCGGCGCATCAGGCGCGCGCTGACCTCCTGACGATTTCCCGCCTGACGGTCGGGCTGACGGTCAGGGCAAGGCCGCGTTAGCGCCGCGCGTTGTCCGGCGGCGCGATGGTGATGCGGACGCGTTCGCCGCTGTTGCCGGGAAAGCCGGTGAACATCGCTTCGACCAGATTGGGCACCAGCTGGGTCAGGTCGTTGGACCGCGAAACCGCCTCTGCCGACCCGTCGAACAATTGTTCGCCGCCCGCCGTCCGGTTGATGGATAGCGTCAGCCCGCTGGTATAGACGGTGTAGCTGCGTTCCCCGCCATAATCGCCAAAGCCGCCGAAACCGGACAGGAACGGGTCATAAAATCCATGGACGTAGCGAAAGCCATAGCGCGTGCGGATGATATAGGGTCGGCCAAATCCGCGGGCATAGCCCCAGCCCGGTCCCCAAAAGGGGTCGTAAAAGCCGGCCGAACGGACCACCCGTTCGCGGCCCTGATCGACCCCATAGCCCATTGTCACCGTCAGGTCCGGCGCTTCGCCGGGCGCGACAGAGCGATAGCCCAGCCGGGTCATTTCGGCTGAAACCAGCGTCGCATAATGCGCAAATTCGAGGCCGCCACGATCGGCCTCGTCGCGCGGGACGATGGCATAGGTCTGACCCTGCGGGGCCGGCATAGCCTGAAAGCGGGCGACCTCCGCACGAAAGGGCGTCGCGCAGCCAGCGAGCGACAGCGATGCGGCAGCGGCCGCAATCATCAGCATTGGGCGAATGGTTCGCATGGTCAATTCCCGTGTTTGATTGCGGCAATATGCGCTGTGATGCGCAATTGCGCAATGCAAGGCCCCACCGGCATCGACTATGCGCCTCCGCGCCTGAACCTAGCTTTAACTGGCGCTGTGCAGGCCCAGAGCGGCATGGGCCGCCGCCAGTGTCGGGGCGGCAAGGGCACGGGCACGCCCGGCGCCTGCCTCCAAAATGGCGTCGATGGCCGCGCTGTCCTCCCGCAGTGCGAGGAACCTCTCCCGGATGGGGGACAGGCGGGCAATGGCGAGGTCAGCGAGCGCCGGTTTGAATGTGCCAAAGCCCTGACCGGCAAAGCGGGCACAGACGGCATCGCGGCTCTCGCCCGACAGTGCGGCATAGATGGTGACGAGGTTGAGCGCCTCGGGCCGGTCGGTGAGGCCGGCCACCTCCGCCGGCAGCGGTTCGGGGTCGGTCCGCGCCTTGCGAAATTTCTGGGCGATCGCATCGTCGCTGTCGACGAGGTTGATGCGGCTCATGTCGCTGGGGTCGGATTTGGACATTTTGGCCGACCCGTCCCGCAGGCTCATGATGCGTGGTGCCGTCGCGCTGACAATGGGTTCGGGCAGCGTGAACACATCGCTGCCAGTGTCGAGGTTGAACTTTGTCGCGATGTCGCGGGTCAGCTCGAGATGCTGTTTCTGGTCCTCCCCCACCGGAACATGGGTGGTCTGGTAAAGCAGCACGTCGGCGGCCTGCAGCACCGGATAGGCGAACAGGCCGATGCTCGCGCCCTCGCGGTCCTTGCCCGATTTTTCCTTGAACTGGGTCATCCGGTTGAGCCAGCCCATGCGCGCGGTGCACATCAACAGCCAGGCCAGCTCGCTATGTTCGGGCACGCGTGTCTGGTTGAACAGGATGGAGCGCTCCGGGTTGAGGCCGCTGGCGAGATATGCGGCGGTCAGCTCGCGCACGTGCAAGCGCAGCTGCGCGGGGTCGGTGCGTGCGGTGATGGCATGCAGATCGGCCATGAAAAACAGGCACTCGCCCGGGTGCGCATCTTGCATCGCCACCCACTGGACGATCGCACCCAGATAATTGCCGAG
>CAZAWL010000112.1:0-6875 GCA_964488705.1 uncultured Sphingopyxis sp. | reverse complement strand
AACTGGTGGCCGCATTTGATCACCGGCATATCTTTATCGACCCCGATCCGGACCCGGCCAAGAGCTGGGCCGAACGGGCGCGCCTGTTCGCGCTGCCCCGGTCGAGCTGGGCCGACTATGATGTCAAAGCGCTGTCAAAGGGAGGCGGCATTTTCCAGCGCAGCCAGAAAAGCATCACCCTGTCCCCGCAAGCCCAGGCTGCGCTGGGGATAGAGGCCGCGACGATCGAACCTGCGGCGCTGATGTCGGCCATCCTGAGGTCGCCGGTCGACCTGTTGTGGTTTGGCGGCATCGGCACCTATGTAAAGGCCGAAGCACAGAATAATGTCGACGTTGGCGATCCCGCCAATGATCGCCTGCGCGTCAATGCCGAGGAGCTGTCGGCCCAGGTGATCGGCGAGGGCGCCAACCTTGGCATCACGCAGGCGGCGCGCATCGTCTTTGCGTCGCGCGGTGGCCGGATCAACGCTGACTTTATCGACAATAGCGCGGGCGTCGACTGTTCGGATAATGAGGTCAATATCAAGATCGCGCTCAGCGCCGCAAGGCGCAGCGGCAACCTGACCGAAACGTCGCGCAACCAGCTGTTGTCGCAAATGACCGACACCGTGTCGGACCTCGTCCTCAACGATAACCGGTTGCAGGCGCTGGCGCTGTCGGTCGCCGAACGCGGCGGAGCGGCGGCCATGCCCGCGATTATCCGGCTGATCGACCAGTTCGAAGTCGATGGCGCGCTCGACCGTGCGGTCGAGGGGCTGGCATCGAATGACGAGCTGGCGCGCCGCGCACAGGAATTTCGCGGTCTGACGCGCCCCGAACTGGCGGTCGTCCTGTCGACGGCCAAGCTTGCCATCCAGGCGGCGGCAGAGCAGGCGGGGCTCGGTGCCGACACGTTGATGGATGGCGAGTTGCTCGCCGCCTTTCCAACGGCGATGGTCGAACGGCATGGCGATGCCATCCTCTCCCACCAGCTTCGCAACGAAATCGTCGCGACCAAGGTCGCCAACCGGCTGGTCAACCGCATGGGGCTCGCCCATCCGTTCGAATTGGCGGAGGAGGAGGGCGTTGGCCTCTCCGACGTGGCGGAGGCATTCGTCGTTGCCGAACATCTGTTCGCGCTTCAGCCGCTATGGGCCCGCGTTGATGACGCTGCGATGCCGGAGGATGTCCGGCTGATGCTCTATGGCGAGATCGCGACCGAAGTGCGGGCGCACATGGCGGACCTGATCCGCAATGGCGTTGCCGGCCGCACGTTGGCGCAATGCGTCGCCGATCTGCAGCCGGGTATCGCCAAGCTCGATACGATGCGCGATTCGCTGTTGCTGGCGCAGGGCCGCGATCTCGCTGCGGCCTTTGGCGACCGGTTGATTGCCCAGGGCGCACCGGCTGATCTGGCGGGCGAAGTGGTGCACCTCGCCGAAATTGATGGCGCGGTCGGTATCGTCGCCCTGTCACGCACACGCTCGGTTGACCCGGTGGCCGTTACCCGCGCCTTTACCGCTTTTGGTCAGGCGACCGGCCTCGACTGGGCACAGGGCGCGGCGATGCAGATGTCGCCATCCGACCCGTGGGAACGGTTGCTGGTGGCCGGGCTGGCCCGCGATTTCCAGCAAATGCGGCTGGAAACCATTGCCCGCCTGACCGGCGAATTGCCGGCCGCCGCCGACGCCTGGCTCGACCGCAACGCCGGGCGGGTGCAACAGTTCCGTACCTTTGTCACGCGGGCACAAATGGGCCCGGCACCATCACCGGCAATGCTGGCACAGCTGGCGGGGCAGGCGCGGACTTTATTGTCGCGGCCGTGACGGCCGGGCCGTCGAGTAAGGGGAGGGGGGGCATCATGCAATGGATCATCAGGGGCCTGGTCGGCCTGTGGGCGGTATTTTTCGGTTGGACCGGGCTGACCGGGGTCGTCAGTTCCGCGACCTATGGGGAGCTGTTCGGAATCAGCGGCGACGCGTTCGTCATGAACACGGTGCGTGCCGACCTGTCCGCCTTTTTCATCGTCAGTGCCCTCGCCGCCGGTTGGGCGGCGCTGCGGCCTGAACGCCACCGGATGCTGTTCATCCCTGCGGCATTGTTCGGCACGGCGATGCTCGGGCGGCTGCTGGGCGTGCTGATGGGCGATCCGTTCAGCGGCACGATCAGCCAGTCGGTCATCATCGAAGGCGTGTCGGTTCTGCTGATGCTGGGCGCGCAGCGGTGGATGGCGTCACAACCGGCGGGCTGACGCCTCCCCAAGTCAGGAAAAGCCCGCCCCGCCGTCTTTTGGCCGGGTGCGGATGAGCCGCGAATCGGCCACCGCCGCCTGCCGGTGCACCACCGCGATGCGATAGGCCGGGTCGGTGACCATCTCCAGAAAGGCATGGCCGCTGGGGTAGAGCGCGATGAACGCCGCATCCCACGCTTCATCGGCCGGGCCGGTCAGCACGATTTGCGGTGTGCCCCGCCAGATGATGGTGCCGCCGACGCGGCGGAATATGGGGCCGCTATCCTCACCATAACGGTCATAGGCCTGTGCGCCCGAAAGCCCCGCCGACGCCAGCGCATGGTCTGCGGGGTAGGCGGCGTGGTCGCGAAACCGCAACAGGTTGATCATGGCGATCGGGTGGTCGCGATCCTGCGCCTTGAACGCGTCAAACTGCGCGCGCGTCGGGTCTATATGGCCAGCGGTCATCGGCATTGCCCTTTTCTGAAGGGCCCGCGACGCGGCGGGCCTATGGCGCCTGTCTACCGCCAACGGCGGCCCTGGCGATACAAAGAATTTGGGGTCGCCACGCGCTGCGCACCGGCATAGTTTGATCGCTGCCGGGCGACGAGGACGAGGACGAGAGCGAGGCGATGACGTCTGACATGGATGGGCTGAGCGAAAAGGAAAAGGAAGTGCTGCGCCTGCTGGCATCCGGCCACGACGCAAAGTCGGTGGCCCGGCACCTGACGCTATCCGTCCACACCATCAACGAACGGCTGCGCGACGCGCGCCGCAAGCTGGGCGCCAGCAGCAGCCGCGAGGCGGCCCGCCAGCTGATCGCGCTGGAACGGGCGAACCCCGAAAAACTTGGACGTCAATTTTTGGGGGATGCCAACGCGGCAGAGGTGGATCAAGACCCGAACCAGCCGGCATACGGCGCCGCCGCGCCGCATGCCCGTGTCTGGATAGGAGTATTGATCATGTCTGTTACCCTCGCGCTGGCCGCCTATGCGATGACGATGCCGGACGCGCCACCCGTAACCGCTGCGTCCACGGCCGTTACCCCCGCCGCCCCCGCGCCGGTGGAGAGCGACGCGGTGCGCGCCGCCCGCGCATGGCTGGCGCTGGTCGACGCCGGCGACTGGGCCGGCAGCTGGCACGCCACCAACCGGACCTTCCAATCGCTCAACACGCTCGAGCGGTGGAGCGACGTCGCCGCCAGTGTGCAGACGCCGCTCGGCGCGGTCATCCGCCACGACTTGTTGAACGAACTCTACGTCCCGGCCCCGCCCATGGGCTATCAGCTGGTGCAGTTCCGCTCACGCTATGCCAACCGCCCCAACGCCGTCATCACACTGACGCTGGAACTGGAGGAAGGGCGCTGGAAAGTCGCCGGGATAACGCTCGACGAGCAGTGACGGCAACGTTCCGGCGGCGGAGCCGGGCTGTATGGCCCGTCAGTCATCGTCGCCCGCCCCCTCCGCCCGAAATCGCAGATGCGCGGGGATGGCGTCGAGATGCGCCATCCACGGCAGCCGTTCTGCCGTCTGCACCTGCACGCTGGGCACCAGCGCGGCGGCGTCATCGCAGGTCACGCTCTGAATATCGATGATGCCGGGCAACCACATGTCGTTGGTATAGAACAGGCCGGTGCCACAGGTGCCGCAGAAATGGCGGCGGGCGTCGGCGCTGCTGGCATGGACGACAGGGGTGCCGGTGACGGACACGCTGTCGATGGCACAGGCGATCCAGGCGACGGCGGGCGCGCCGCTCGCGCGCTGGCAATCGCGGCAATGGCACAGCGCGTGCCGCTCCGGCGGGCGCGATAGGGTAAAGCGGACGGCGCCGCATTGACAGCCACCGGTGATCAATTCCGACATAGGGTCGTGTGTCCTTTCGCCCACGGTCCGCGCTTGCAGCGGGCGGCAAAACTGTCATAGTGCGGCAAAACAGACAAGGTCATGGTTCGCACAGGTTTCGCGACGTCATGCGTCGCTGCACACTGGGAGGCAGATACCAATGAACAATGACAGCCCCGCCCCCGCCGGCGGATTCGACCTTAACCGTCCCACCATCATCAACCTGCTCTATCTGGGCGGGTTCATTACCGGCATTTCCGGCCTGGTCGGCCTCGTCCTCGCCTTTGTCTGGCGCGGCGACGGTCAGGCGCAGCCGTGGGAAGACAGCCATTACCAATATCTGATCAACACATTCTGGATTGGGCTGGCAGGGTTTGTGGTCGGGTTCATTCTGGCCATCATCCTGATCGGCTTTTTCATCTGGCTGGCGGTCGGGGCGCTGTTCGTCGTGCGATGCGTGATGAGCCTGATCAACGCGCAAAAACGCGAACCCATGCCCAACCCGGGCAGCTGGACGATCTGAGCCGCCAACCCGGCCCAAAGTTCGGCCCGGTCCAAAGTTCAGCAAAGCTCAGCCGGTCGCGCATGGTTTTTGCGCGACCCGTGGCGTGCGGGCGGCAGGGTACCGGCCTGCCGGTGGGCGCCGGCTGCCGATCAGCCGCCACATAGCGGTCAAAGAGCCGGTTGCCGCCGCCGCGCACAGGCGCAGCGGCACCGTGCGCAGCCTATCAGATCAGGAGTCGGCAGGAAAATCGGCGCCTGGCCGTTGCCGCCCCGCCGGTTCGGGCGCGGCGTCAGCGGCGCAGCGCGTCGCCGATCGACACGGGGATGAGGACGAGCGCAAAGCTGGCCATCATGCCGAGGAACAGGATGACGGGCGGCTGGGTAAGCGGGTTCATGATGCATAGTCCCTGTGTGCGCGTGCGCCGGACGCCGTCGGTGGTGACAGCGGCGGGGCAACGCGCGGTTACAGGGGTGGGTGTGGCACCGGCGACGGCCGCCGTCTTTGATCTGGGTCAAAGGGGGGGGGATTACGTCACCAGATCAATCGGCGGGTCGGGAGGCTGGTCCCGAATTGTCGCCCCTGCGCCGTAGTAGCAAGTAGGCCGGTGGCGGCATCGCTTGGCGGGGCGTCGGGTGAGAACATATAAGCAACTTTAGTCGTCAAATTGCGGCAGGTAAACCTCGATAATCCGTTCTGTGGCACCGTTCATACGTCAGCCAACGACCTTTTGAACGATTGTTGACAAAAACTCGTCCGTTGAGGCCCTTCGGTTTTGCCCTACGAGTTCGAGCATCTTAAGGATGTCGTCATCGTCAAGGGGAACGATTGTACCGCGCCCGTCATTTGCCGTATCTCGACACCGCCTTACAAAGCGCTCCTTGTCATCCAAGCGCCTGCAGCAGATTAAACCAAACTTCCCGCGCTCATGCGAGAATCGACCAGCTATCTGATCAAGTTCTGGATTGTTTAGCTCCCTAGAGTAATTTTTGCATTCGACTGGAATCAAGTGACTACGAGTCTGGGGCAGTTTTTGTACCCGCTCAAAAATGCCTGACTGAGACGCATTTGTGTAAAGGATATCGATCCTTTTTCTTCCGTCATGAATTTCGGCTTCCAGCTGTGGATATATCAAATTCGGGTAGAATAAAAATTCCAGAACCCCGATCATGAACTTGTGATAGTATGTCGCTTCATCGGGACCGGGTTCGATTTTTCGTAGCTGATCCATAAGCGCCCAAGCGAACGCAGTCGGATCGAAATGTTCGTCAAAGCGATTGAGAATGTCAGCGTCAGTTAGGCTTCCCAGCCCGCCTGGCAAGTTTTTATAGAAATCTTTGTATTTCTGTAGGACCTCCGGCGTTGCCTCGGCGAAACGCGCCAAGAAGTCTTTCGAAAAGCAATATTTCGCTTGTAGGTCTTTCTTGGTGACTTTCTGACGACCGGTACTTTTGATCGTCTGAACCAGCGCAGACCCTCGTCTAATTTCCTCTTGCTCTAGATAGTCAAGGACGAAATCGGAGTAAAATTCTTGGCTGGTAAGGCTCATTTGCCTGCGCACGCTAAATTTTGGGACTAAGAGCAGCGGTGCGCCATCCAAGATTGGAAGCGTTTCATGTCGCGAACTCCAGCTGCGCGCCTGCTCGTTCCATACCCGAGGCACCGCGACTCCAGGGCGCATTGGGATCCCCCAAAGGGTACATTGTTGCTGGGTATATTCGATCAGCGGACCCTTAATGATATTCGTCGTTATGTCGGAAAGCCCATCCGGCCCCAAACCGTCTATGAAAAGATCAAATTCACCGAGGTCTTGAAGCAGGCCGGTTTGGGCCGCCCTGCTCAAGGAGAGAGACGAGTAAAGGTCGAGAGCCTTTCCACCGCTCACTCCGCGACCACGACGTGCTGCTGTGCCGTAGCCCAACCCCGTCTCTTTTGGCTCCTTCAGATTTGACAGAACCGCCTTGGCTGCAGCCTCATCTCCACCGTGAATTAGGTCAATTGCAGTCTGAAAAAATGAGTTGATGTGATCTAGGCAGAGGTTCGACCAAGCGTCATTTCTGAGTGAAATGGCAAAAGGATCCACGAACAAGAGGACATCCCTCTCGCTATGGGTATCAACAAAGTCTAAACTGGGTTGACCATGCCCTAGGGCGAAAAATTCTGAAACCTTAGGCAACCAGTCCTACTCCTAGCCCATCCTACTCCGCCGCAACCCCTGCTGCCTTGAACATGTCGTCGCCGTCATCGTCATTGGCGCTGGTCACCGGCGCATCGCCGTTCTTGGCGCGCTGGCGCTGGTCAAAGCTCGACCAGACATTGTTCC
>CAZAWL010000111.1:0-6877 GCA_964488705.1 uncultured Sphingopyxis sp. | reverse complement strand
TCCATATCGGCGAGCGTGCCGATATGCCCTGCTGCAGCCCGCCGCTTGCAGGCGTCCTGAAAATATTGCGGGGTATTCAGCGACATTTCGGTTTCGACAAAGCCGGGTAAAATGGCGTTGGCCTGAATATTTTCACGCCCATATTCGATGGCGAGAGAGCGGACCAGACCCGACACCGCCGCCTTGGTGGCGCAATAACCCTCGCTCATCGGTAGGCCGAGCAGGGCCGCGATCGACGATGTGACGATCAATTTGCCGCCACCCCCGCGTTCCAGATAGTGGCGGACCGCCGCCTGAAAGGTCATGACGACGCTGCCCACATTCAACAATTCGGTCGACTGCCATTGCGCCTGCGTCAGCGTGTGAAACGGCCCGCGTACGCCGGACCCGCCAGCGTTGGCGAAACAACTGTCGACCCGGCCGAACCGCTCCAGCGTATCGGCCATCGCCGCTGCGGTGGCGCCCGCGTCGGTCACGTCACAGGAAAAGGCAGCGCAGGGCACATCATGGGGTGCCAGCGCGTCGAGAGCCGCCTGATTCTTGGCCTTGTCACGGCCCCAGATGGCAATGCTCGCACCCGCCTTTGCCAACCCGTTCGCCATGGCGAGGCCGAGCCCGCCATTGCCGCCCGTTACCAACGCTACATGGCCAGACAGGTCAAACATCATCCATTCCTTCCCCACCGCCCGACAGGACGGGCCCGGCGTTGGTCCGTCGATGACGGGTCACGCCAAAACGTTATTGACCATGAATACAATAAGCCAATCGGTTCACGGCGCAAGCACGACCTTGCCTATCGCCTGTCGATCCAGCAGCAACGCCATCGCATCGCGCCACCGGTCAAGCGGCAGGATGGTGCCGACATGGGGGGCAATCGCACCTTCTGCCGCCAGCGCGTCGATTGCGGCGATATTTTCCCGGCCACGCTCGGGGAACTGCCGGCCATATTCGCCCGCCCGCACGCCCACGACCGAAAACCCCTTGATCAACGGGATGTTGGCGGGGACGGAGGGGATGCGACCGCTGGTAAAGCCGATGACCAGCAACCGTCCGTCAAACGCTGTGCAGCGCGTCGATTCATCGAACACATCGCCGCCGACGGGGTCGAAAATGACGTCCGCGCCCCTGCCCCCCGTCATCGCCTTGACCGCATCGCGAAACCCGCCGCTCGTGTCGAGCGTTGCGATGCCGGGGTGGAGCGCCGCAATCTTCTCCAGCTTGCTCGCCGACGCGCTTGCCGCGATGACGCGCGCGCCCAGATGGCGGCCCAGATCGACACTGGCCAGTCCCGTCCCGCCCGCGGCACCGTGCACCAACAGCCATTCACCCGGCGCCAAATGTGCGCGCCGGACCAGCGCCACATAGGCGGTGAGATACACCGCGCGGTAGGAGGCGGCGACCGCCCAATCGAGCGCCGCGGGCTTTGCAACCAGCGCCTTCGTCGAAACAACGGCATAGTCCGCCATGACGCCGATCCGGTCACCCGCAATCACCGGCTGGCCGAGCCAGTGCGCATCGACGTCGCTGCCGACGGCCACGACCTCCCCCGCACATTCGCTGCCCGGGATGAATGGCAGGTCGGGTTTCAACTGATATTGCCCGCGCGTCATCAATATGTCGGGAAAGTTGATGGCCACTGCGCGGACGCGAACCAATGCCTGCCCGGCAGCGGGCCGTGGCAAGGGCATGTCGATCATCCGGCAGCCCGAGAAATCGCCCGACAAGCTGGCAACCTCCAGGGCGCGCATCGTCGCAGGCAGGGATGACGGCATCGGGCTATATCCTGTGCTGTGGCGCGCCGACATTGGCGGGCCAGGGCGGCAACCGCAAGCATGGGGTAGTAAGTTGACGTTTACGTAAACTAACACTTGAGCAAACCGGATTCCGCGTTATGGTCGAAGCCAACCGACCGGCCACGGAGTCGTGCCGTGCCAACCATCGCCACTATGGAGAGAGTTATGGCCACCCTCGCTGAGGATATCGAAGACAAGGGCGCTGCCGAGGCATTTCGTGCCGAAGTGCGCGAATGGCTCGCCGCCAACTTCCCGCCTGCATTGCGCGGAGAGGATTTTTCATTGTCGGCGCTGGAAGGGCCCAGCGACAAGAGCGCGGATCGCGAGGCATGGCGCATCGCCATCGGTAACAAGGGCTGGGGTACGCCAACCTGGCCAAAGGAATATGGCGGCGGCGGCCTGACCCGTGCCCAGGCGAAAATCCTGCAACAGGAAATGGCCGCCATCGGCGCCGCCAACCCGATCGGCGGGATGGGTGTGATGATGTTTGGTCCGACCCTGCTCGAATATGGCAGCGAAGACCAAAAGCTGGAGCATATCCCGGCCATCTGCAAGGCGGAGGTCCGCTGGTGTCAGGGCTATTCGGAACCCAATGCCGGTTCCGACCTCGCCAATCTTCAGATGTTCGCAGAGGATCATGGCGACCATTATATCGTCAATGGCCAAAAGACCTGGACCAGCGGCGGCCAATGGGCGGACAAATGTTTCGCGCTCGTCCGCACGGACAAAAGCG
Source organism: uncultured Sphingopyxis sp. (assembly GCA_964488705.1). Taxonomy (GTDB): domain Bacteria; phylum Pseudomonadota; class Alphaproteobacteria; order Sphingomonadales; family Sphingomonadaceae; genus Sphingopyxis. The sequence continues at coordinate 4,351 of CAZAWL010000111.1, read as the reverse complement.
ACAAGCATAATGGCATCAGCTTCCTTTTGATCGACATGACCTCGCCCGGCGTCGAGGTCAAACCGATCAAGATGATCTCGGGCATGTCGCCATTTTGCGAGACATTTTTCACGAATGTGAGGGTGCCAAAGGCCAATCGGGTTGGCGAAGAAGGCCAAGGCTGGACGATAGGCAAGCGGCTGTTGCAGCACGAACGCACCAACATCTCCGGCGGCAATCGCATGGGCAATATGGGCGTGGCCCTGTCCAAGCTCGCCAAGGAAGTCATCGGCACTGACGCCGACGGCCGCATTGCAGACCCGGAACTGCGCACGCGCATCACCCGGTTCGAGATGGACAGCCGCGCATTCATGCTGACGGCCATGCGGGTACAGGCGGAAGGCGGCGTTTCGGTTGCCTCCTCCATCCTCAAGACCAGCGGCACAAAGCTGATGCAGGAACGTTCGGAACTGCTGATCGAAATCCTCGGCATGCAGGGCCTTGGCTGGGAAGGCGAAGGTTTCACGGCCGAACAGATTGAGCAGGTCCGGACCTGGCTGTTTGGCAAGGCCACGACCATTTATGGCGGGTCGACCGAAATCCAGACCAACATCATCGCCAAGCGCATCCTTGGCATGCTCGACCACCAGTAAATCACTACTCATCCGGCTGGCCGCACCCTCGCGCCGCCGCACCAGGGATCAGGACGTACGACGATGGCAAAATTGAGCGAAGAACAAGTGATGCTGCGCGACATGGCGCAGACATGGGTGCGGAACGAAAGCCCCGTCACCGCATGGCGCAAGGTGCGCGATGCGGGCGAGGCGTCGGGCTATGATCCTGCGACCTATGCCGAAATGGCGCAAATGGGCTGGACCGGCATCCTCATTCCGGAGGAGCATGGCGGATCCAATTTTGGCTGGATGAGCCTGGGCCTGATTCTGGAGGAAACCGGTCGGACGCTGACGGCCAGCCCCCTTGCCTCCACCTCCATCGCCGCGGCAGCGATCGTCATGGGCGGCAACGACGCGCAAAAAGCGCGCTATCTGCCGGCCCTCGCCGACGGCACGCTGATCGCCACCTTGGCAGTCGACGAGGGCCCGCGGCATGACCCGACGGCGATTACAACCAGTGTCGCCGGTGGCAATATCAGCGGAACCAAAGCCTTTGTGGCCGAAGGCGACAGCGCCGGACTGTTCGTCGTTGCAGCGAGCGACGGCCTCTACCTCGTCGATGGCGATGCAGCGGGCGTCACGCGTTCACGCCGCCACATGGTTGATTTCCGCAGCCATGCCTTTGTCACCTTTGACAATGCGCCGGCCGAGAAATTGACCGAGGGTGGCGAAACGTTGCTGGCCAATCTGCTCGACCGCGCGCGCATCGTCACTGCCGCCGAAATGCTGGGCATGGCGGCGCAGGCATTTGACACCACGCTCGACTACCTCAAGCAACGCGTGCAGTTCGGTCAGGTGCTGGCCACATTCCAGGCGCTGCAACACCGCATGGCCGCCCTGTTTACGGAGATCGAACTCACCCGTTCGGCGGTGGAGGGTGCGTTGGTGGCACTCGACAGCGGTGCCGATGCGGCGCAGGCGGCGGCGCTCGCCAAACAGCGCGCCAATGATACGCTGCATCTGATGAGCCGCGAGATGGTACAATTGCATGGCGGCATCGGCATGACCGACGAATATGACGCGGGTTTTTACCTGAAGCGTGCACGCCCGCTGGAACAGGCTTGGGGTAACAGCGCCTTTCTGCGTGACCATTTTGCGCGGCTCAACGGCTATTGACGGGCGGTGTCGGCAGCTGACGGATACGCCCCCGAACCGATAGAGCAACCGCTCGGCCGCACCGCGCGCGAAGCCGCGTTTTCGGCAGAGGTAGAGCGCAATTTGCGGCGCAACATGGTCGCAAATTTCACCCACGGCATCTTTGGGATGACGGGGTTCCGCATCATTTATGCGCCGACGCTGATCCCCGCCTATCTGCTGTTGATGTCGGGCAGCACGTTGATCGTCGGCACAGGTCAGGCGCTGCTGCAGCTCGGGCTGGTGCTGACCCCGTTGATCAGCGCGACCGCGCTGGAACATCGCGACCGCATCCTGCCGGCAGCGCTGCGTTATGGCGCGCTGATGCGCGGTGCCGTGCTCGGCCTCGCGCTCGCCGGCTTCTTCCTCGGCGGGTGGCCGCTGATTATCGTCAGCCTGCTCTGCCTTGCCCTGCTCGGCCTGTTCAACGGGATGCAGCGCGTCGCATTCCAGATGCTGATCGGAAAGCTGATCCCCATCGACCGGCGCGGACGGTTACAGGGGTGGCGCAACCTGCTGGGCGGAGCGCTGGCGGCCGGGCTGTCCTTTGCTGCGGGCAAATGGCTGATCGACGCCAATGTGTGGGGCAATGGTTTTGCCACGACCTTTTTACTGGCATTTTTGCTGACGAGTGTCGGGCTGGTGGCATTGCGATTTGGCGTGCGGGAACCCGTATCGCCGGCCGTGCGTACAGCCGCGAGCCTCAGGCAGCGGTTGGGCGATATCCCCCACCTGCTGGCGGATCATGATTATCGCTGGTTCGTCATTGCGCAGGCCTGTGCCATGGCTGGGGGCATTGCCGCGCCCTTCTACATCATCATCGCGCAACAGACGATGACGCTCGACGGCCAGACAATCGGCCTGCTCTCGCTCGCCTATATCGGCGCCGACACACTGTCCAACCTCCTGTGGGGCTATGCCGGGGACCGTTTCGGCTATCGTGCGACAATGATGACTGCGCTGGTCGCCACGCTGTGCGGCTTTGCGCTATTGGCGAGCCACATCAGTCCGCTGACCACGATCGCCGCCTTTGCCGCCTTTGGCGTTGGTGGCGCCGGGTACAGCATGAGCTCGCAAACCATGGTGCTGGAATTCGGCCTGCGGGAGGATTTGCCCATGCGCATTGCGCTGTCGGCAACGATCGAGGGCGGCATTTCAGCCTTGATGCCGCTACTGGGCGGCCTTGCGCTGGCGCTGGCTGGTGCGACGCCACTGCTCTGTGCGGCGGGTGCGCTGACCATCGGTGCTCTGGCGCTGATCTCCACCCGCGTCGTTGACCCGCGACGCCGCGCCGCCCCGGTGTGGGACGATTAGGGTGATGCTTTGGTGCAACCGGCACCGGCCCGCACCAGCCGCTCACAAAGCAAACAAACTCAGACCCAGCGCGACCGCGCCCAACGGGCCGGCATCTTCGCCGAGCACGGGATGGCACACCATCTCGGCAAGCGCGGCGTCATCCAGTTCGGGATAATAGCCGCCAAGCAATGTCTTGATGTGCCCCCGCACCCGTTCGAGTGACAGACCTTGGCCCATGCCAACCCCGCCACCGACCAGTATCCGTTGAGGGGAATAGGCATGGATGATCTGCACCAGAAATGCAGCAAGGTCGATGCGCACCGCAGCCCAGCGCGGATCATCCGCGCCGACCTGCTCAGCCGGTTCGCCAAATCGCTCAGCCAGTGCCGGACCGCACAACAGCCCTTCGGCACAGTCGCCATGGAAAGGGCACGTGCCTGCAAAGGCGTCGTGCCTCGGCTGCGGCAACAGCATATGGCCCATCTCCGGGTGGAGCCGCCCATGGACGGGCCGACCATTGATGATGGCGCCGCCGCCCACGCCGGTGCCGATGGTGAGATAGACGAGGCAGGACAAGCCCCTGCCCGCACCCCATCGGGCCTCCGCCAATCCGGCCGCATTCACGTCGGTATCGATTGCGACAGGTACACCAAGCCGCCGGTTGAGCCCGGCAATGATGTCGACACCCGTCCAGCCTGCCTTGGGCGTGGTACGGATGCAGCCATAGTCCACATTTTTGCGTCCCAGCGACACCGGACCGAAACTGGCGACCCCCAGGGCGTCAATCGGCTGCTGCTCGTTCCAGCGGCCCAGGACAGACGAAAGCGCGGTGAGCAAGGCCGCTGGGTCGGACCCCGTCGCCATGCGTTCGGTCGCGAGCACGGCACCGTCGCGCCACAAGGTCGCGATTGCCTTGGTCCCACCCAATTCCACACCGGCGATGACAGGACGGTCATTCATGCGACGAGCCTGATCGTCCCTCCGGAGAATGCAAGCCGGAAAAAGGGTGCAAAGGTACCGCCAAATTGGCACCGTCGGTTCGGCAGGTCCGCATCCTTGCGCCCCGACATGCCCCAGCGGTCGACAAAGGACGTGACGCTGCCATCGGGGAGCACCAGCCAGGCATAGGCCTGTCGCGGTTCTTCGGGCGGGTTTGCCGCGATCAGTCCGTCACCATTGACGAGGCTCCAAGGCCCGTCGAGCGACTCGGCACAGGCGCCATAAAGGCCGCTGGGCGCTATGACGCCGGGCGCGAAAACGCTGCCCTG
>CAZAWL010000110.1:0-6932 GCA_964488705.1 uncultured Sphingopyxis sp. | reverse complement strand
AAAAGAATGTGCACCCGGGCAAGATCGTGTCGACCAGCCAGGAAGTCGAAGTTTCGATCATCGAAGTCGACAGCGAAAAGCGCCGCATCAGCCTCGGCCTCAAGCAGGCCCAGTCGAACCCGTGGGACAGCTTTGCCGAATCCAACCCGGTTGGCTCGATCGTCGAAGGCGAAGTCAAGAACGCCACCGAATTCGGCCTGTTCATCGGCCTGCCCGGCGACGTCGACGGCATGGTCCACATGTCCGACATCGCCTGGGGCATTTCGGGCGAAGAAGCGCTGGCGCTGCATCGCAAGGGTGAAGTGGTCAAGGCCGTGGTCCTCGACGTCGATGTCGAAAAGGAACGCATCAGCCTGGGCATGAAGCAACTTGAAAAGGGTGCCCCGGCAGCCGCTTCGGGTTCGAGCTCGAGCGGCCTCAAAAAGAATGATGTCGTCACCATCACCGTGCTCGAAGTGCGCGATGGCGGGCTCGAAGTGCAGGTGGGCGACGACGGTGCCACCGGCTTCCTCAAGCGGACCGACCTCGGCCGCGACCGCGACGAACAGCGTCCGGACCGTTTCCAGGTCGGGCAAAAGATCGACGCCATGGTCATCGGCTTTGACCGTTCGAAAAAGCCGAATTTCTCGATCAAGGCGATGCAGATCGCCGACGAGAAAAAGGCTGTCGAGCAATATGGATCGTCGGACTCGGGTGCATCGCTCGGCGACATTCTCGGCGAAGCGCTGAAGGCCAAGCGCGACGCGTAATTGCTTTCAACAATTCACAAAATTTCGGTGGGGCGCGTCGCAATGATGCGCCCCATTTCTTTTGCCAAACCACGTAATACTGCGATGTTGATTCATCCGTCCGATCAATTATAGTTGCTGATGGCCGCGTAAATGGGTGGGACGGGGCTCGATATGGCTGCCAGATCGGCGCAACGCCACAGCAGTCAAGGGTCGCACACCCGAAGAAACATAAATGCAGGGTGACAGAGATAATGATCCGTTCTGAACTGGTTCAACTGCTCGCAGATGAAAATCCGCAATTGCGAGCGAGTGAAATTGAAACGATTGTCGACACTTTCTTCTCCGCCATCATTGATCAACTCGCCTCGGGCGGCCGGGTTGAGCTACGCGGCTTTGGATCATTTTCGACACGCTCGCGCGACGCGCGGCAGGGCCGCAACCCGCGCACGGGCGCCTCGGTAGCGGTTCCGGCAAAGGCCGTGCCCTATTTCAAGGCGGGCAAGGAAATGCGCGAAAAGCTGAACGGCTGACACCGGTATCGCCGGCGCGAACTTTCTCGCGCCGCTTTCACGGGCGCTTGCTCTTGCGCGCCATCGCTGCAACATGGCGCCATGCGCGGACGTGGCGGAATCGGTAGACGCAGCGGACTTAAAATCCGTTTGCCACAGGCAGTGCGGGTTCGAGTCCCGCCGTCCGCACCATGCGCGCGATTGACCGTGGCCGTTGCCGCCCTGACGCTCGCCTCCTGCGGCATTTTTGGTGACGACGGGCCGGTCCGTGTCGCCGCCATCGGCGCCTTGCACCGCAACCCCGACCGGGTTTCCGCGCCGCCGTCACCGCCCGACCAGTTGTTGATCGAGGCGGTCGGCCAGGGGCTCGTTACCGTGTCGGCCGAAGGGCAGATAGAGGCGGGCCTTGCCGAACGCTGGACGGTGATCGATGATGGCCGTTCCTATATTTTTCGGCTGCGCGATGCCCGCTGGGCCGACGGTCAGCCGGTGCGGGCGGGGGAAATTGCCGCCGCGTTGCGCCAACGGATCGCGTCGAGCAAGCTTCGCCCGTCGATGCGCGGCGAATTTTACTCCATCCGTCAAATCCGTGCGATGACCAGCCGGGTCATCGAAATCCAGTTGCGCCAACCACGCCCCGATCTGCTCGAATTGCTGAGCCAGCCGGACATGGGCTTTTCGCGCAACGGTCGCGGCTGGGGGCCGCTGCGGCCGGAATGGGCGGGCGGCACCGTCCGGCTGTTCGCCGTCGACCCTCCCGGTGCCGAAAAGGACGCGCCATCGGCGGACGAACCATCGGCCATGATGTGGGACGCCAGCACCGCTGCGGCGGCCGCGCAATTTGCGGAGGACCGGGTCGATGCCGTCATTGGCGGAACCTTTAACGGCTGGCCGGCACTGGCCGCGAGCCAAACCCCGGAAGCCGCGATTCAGATCGACCCCGTCGATGGCCTGTTCGGCCTTGCCATCGTCGGTACGCAGGGCCTGGTGGCCGACCAGCAGGGCCGCAACGCGATCGCCATGGCGCTGAATCGGTCACGCATGCTGGAGGCGCTGGGCATTCCCGGCTGGCAACCGCGCGTCACGCTGCGCGCCGAACCCAATGGCCAGCAACGGGCGGCGATCAGCCCCGTTTATCCGGCCTGGGCCGATCTCAGCGTTGCCGACCGGCAGGCGCAGGCGCGCGGCCTGGTGCAGGCGTGGCGGCAACGCAATGGCGGCAATCGGCCAACGCTGCGCATCGCCATGCCCTCGGGGGCAGGGGCACGGATGCTGTTTGCGTGGATGCGCGCGGACCTCGCCTCGGTCGGCATCACCGCACGATCGGTGCCGGCCGCCGCAGATGCCGAACTGCGCCTGATCGACGAAGTCGCGCCCAGTCGGGACCCGGCCTGGTATGCGCGGCGGCTGGCCTGTGGACGGGGCATCAGCTGTGCGGAGGCGACGCGCACGCTCATCCCGGCCATCGACACACAACCAACGGCGGCGGAACGCGCCAATGCGATCATCGCCGCAGAGGATGCCATGACCCGGCACATGGGTTTCATCCCCATCGCCGCACCGGTGCGTTGGTCGCTGCGCGGTGACAGGGCCAGCGGTCTGGTTGCGAACGGGCGCGGGATGCACAGCTTGAATCGGCTGCGTCCGTCCCCACGTTAGGAGAAGGCACGGCTGGCGGGCAACCAGACCTGGTCGACGGGATAAAAGATGATGGTGCAATCGCAAAAGACATTGGACGACATGGCCGCCGCGCTGCGGCTGAACGCCACTGACCCGGCACAGATCCGCCAGCGGGTCGAAATGCTGGAACTGTTGCTGGAACGCAGCCTGACCATCCCCGGCACGCGCATGACCATCGGCCTTGATTCGATCGTCGGGCTGGTCCCCGGCATTGGCGATGTCATCACCGCCGCCATGGGCGCCTATATCGTGTGGGAGGGACGCAACCTCGGCATGAGCAAATGGCAGCTGACCCGGATGAGCGGCAACGTGCTGTTCGACGCGGCGCTGGGTGCCATACCGCTGGCCGGTGACGCGTTCGACTTTTTCTTCAAGTCGAACAGCCGGAACCTGAAAATCATCAAGCGGCACCTCGACAAGAACCATCCTGCCACGCGGGTGATCGAAGGTCAGGCGACGCCGCGCTGACCGGCGCCCGATTCAGCGCCAGGTTCAGCGGACATGCAGCCGCAGCGCGTCGGCAAATTCCGGCGGCGGCAGGCATGCCGGCTGTGCCGCGATACGCAGCACCGGCCGGATGGCGATAACGATGCCCAGCCGCGCCAGCTCGCGCTGAACGCGCCACGCCAGGTCCGATTCAATGGTCGGATATCGGGCGCGATACTGCCCCGCATAATAGGTTCGGATCGGCCCCGCCCCGGCCAGGCGCAGGCGGTTCCCGCCGATCATTTCCTGACCGGCAAAGCTGCTGTCCCGGACGATGATGCGACAGCTGCCGCGTACGGCCGTCACGATCGGCGGAAATTGCGGCCGCTGTTCGATCGACGTGGCGTAGCCCCGCATCGTCAGCACCGCCGCGACATCGGCGGCGAGGCGCGGCTGGTCCAGTTTCGGCTCGCGACCGAACAGCGCCGCCTTCGCCCACAGCGACAACACCAACAGCACGATGGTGACGACGCTAAACCTGACGACGGCTGGCATCGATGACGGCCCAGGCACTCAGGATAAGGACGACGGCCAAGCTGGCGATTCCGAACAGCGACGCCCCGAACCCTTGGTGCAGCCAGTCAAACTGGTCCGGGTAATGGGCGATGGCGACCAGGCGCAATGCGTTGACCATGAATAGGCCCGCCAGCGTGATGCCCAGGAACAGAATGAGTCGGCGGTCGATGCGCAGCCGCGTCAATTGCGTCAGCGTCGCCCAGCATAGAATGCCCAGCGACATATTGTGCAGCGACGAACAGGTGCCCGACACAACAAAGGAATCACCATTCACGAACTGGACGACGTTGCCGCTGGCGGTTGTGCCGCCGAGCCAGGCGACAACCTGTGCATCGATCGCCAACAGCGGTCCGCCGATCAGCGTCAAGGCAAGCCGGCCCAGCACGACATGACCGCAGATGGCAAGCATGACGATGGCGAGCCGTCGGGCGTCACTGCCGGCCATGCTAGTCCAAAAAAGATAGGCTGAACCCGCCAATAGCGCGCCAGCGGCCAGCGATGGCATAGGCATAAACGCCGCCGCAACCATTGCGCCGGCCACGACGAGGTCGCCGCGCCGAACGGGTTCGGCGGTTGCTACCCGCGCCGTCAGGCCGATGGCGACGAGCGCATAGAGGGCGAACCACAATATTGCGCTGCTGCCGAACAATGCGCCCAATGCGGCCCAAAACCCGTCACGGACCACCATGGCAAAGCCATGATGGGCACGCGCATTGATCGTGGCGATAACGGCACAAGCCGCGAAAACTGCGACCCTGTCCGCGGAAAAGATCTGGGCTGGGGCGGGCGCTTCAGCCCGCGCCGTCACCGGTCAATCCGCTTGCGCAGTGCGCGATAGCCGATGCCCAGAACGACGGCCGCCGCAGCACCGACGCCTGCAATCGGTGCGGGTACGCCAAGTTCGCCGGCGAATGCGGGGGTCGCGATACCCATCGTCAGACCCGCGACACATGCGACATCGAGCAACTTCTTCATAAAAATCCTCCGTCAGCCTTGATACGCGTCATGTTGTTGCGCAAACCGAATGGCCATGAACCTCACTGACATCCTCGGTTTAGCGATATTGTCCAGTTTCGTTTTGCTGGCAAGCGCCGAATATGTGTGGCCGGCGCGCCGGTTTGCCTCGCCCGAACCGCACCGCATGGCCATCAACTTCGGCTTGGGTGTGGTCAACCTCGCGCTGGCGGCATTGCCGCTCGCGTCGGCCTATGGCGGGGCGGTGTTTGCCCGCGATCACGACCTTGGGCTGTTCAACCAAATTGGTGCGCCAAGCGTCCTCATCGCCATCATCACCTTTCTGGCGCTCAGCCTTGTCGGTTATGCCGTGCACGCGCTCTATCACCGCGTCGACTGGCTGTGGGCGTGGCACCGCGTGCACCACCATGACATGGCGGTCGACATCTCGACGACGATCCGCACCCACCCGCTATCGTCGATTGGCATGTCGCTATGTACGGCACCGCTGATCATGCTGATCGGCCCATCGCCAGAGCTGGTCGAGCTGTGTGCGACGATCATCTTCATCGGCGGGCTGTGGCATCACAGCAATATTCGTATCAGCGACACAGTGGCAGAGCGGCTCGAATGGGTCATCGTGACGCCGCGCATGCACCTGGTTCATCATGCCCGCGACCGCACCCTGCACGATAGCAATTATGGCGACATATTGAGCATCTGGGACCGGCTGTTCGGCACATATAAGGTGCGGCCACCGGACTTCGTCATCGGCGTGGAGCCGGCCGCGCCCTAGCGTGGCGGTGGTGGACAGGGCTGGAGTGAAGTAACCGCCCTGTTTCAATGCGTTAGCAAGGTTGGACATCGAAACCGACCTAACGAGTTTCTGCGCGACCCATTGCGCGCAATGTCCAACCTGGCCGCATGATGGCCGACGCCGACAAGACCGGTGGCGTCGTTCACCTTCACCCGGCACCCCTGCCGATTGTCTGCCCTTCGACATGGCAAGGGCGGTCACCGCCCGAGCGGATTTGGCTGCTAGACGAATGGATACCAGCCCTCCGCGCCACCCTGCTGACTGGCGACGGAGGCTCAGGCAAGTCGCTGCTGGCACAGCAACTGGCGACCTGCGTGTCGTTGGGAATACCCTTCATGGGCATACCGACACGTCGCCAGCGCGCTCTCTATCTCACTTGCGAGGATGACATGGGCGAGCTGCACCGTCGCCAAGCCGCGATCTGCCGTTCTAGCGGTGTCGAATGTGCCGATCTAGACGGAGAGCTGTTCCTGTGTTCGCGCGTCGGCGAAATCGAAAATGCGCTGCTGTACTTCGACCGCGATCACGACCGGCAAGAGGGCGCGCTGCTGACGGCGATCCGCGAGACGTGCCAGCGCAAGGCGATATTTTTTATCGTCCTCGACAACATTGCCCATTTATTCGAGGGCAATGAGAATATCAGAAATCACGTCGCCACGTTCTGCAATCAACTTGAAAGATTGGCGATAGAAATAACGGGGACTGTCGTTTTCATCGGGCACCCGTCCAAAGCTGGCGCGCAATTCAGTGGTTCGACCGCTTGGGAAAATCAGGTGCGCAGCCGACTTTTTCTTGAACGTCCCGACGATGCCACTGGCGACGATTCGTTGCGAACCTTACGCCGATCCAAGTCCAATTATTCGCGCATCGGAGAGGGCGTGAAGCTGCGCTGGCGCGAATGGGCCTTCGACCTAGTCGCGGGTGACGGCGATAACTGGCAAGCCGAAATGAACACCACCGCCGCCGCCACGGCGGACAATGAGCTTTTCCTGCGGCTGCTTCGCGCCCGTGTGAAGCAAGGCCGCCCCGTCAGTGCCCGCGCGCAGTCCCGCAACTATGCGCCCCGCGAATTCGAGAAAATGCCGCACGCCGGGGGCATCAAGGCCGAGCGATTCGAGCGGGCGATGGAGCGGCTGCTGGGTCTGGAAATCATCCGAGAAGTCGAAACCGTCAACCCTAAGGACAGGCACACCTATCGGCAAATTGTCGAGACGGCAGCGACTTGCGGGCCAGTTGCGG
>CAZAWL010000109.1:0-6946 GCA_964488705.1 uncultured Sphingopyxis sp. | reverse complement strand
CGAGCGCGCCCGCCTCCCGGTTGGGCAGGGGCAGATGATGGGCGCCCAGCGGAAAGCGCGAAACGGCATTGGCACCGCTGCGCGCGTTGCCGCCAACATTCCCCTCCAACTCGAGCAACAGGAAATCGTCGCAGACCGCCTGCGACAATGCCCAGGCGGCCGAAAGCCCCCCCACGCCGCCACCGATGATGGCGATGGCCGCAGTCTCGCTCAACACCGGTTCGGGAAAACGCCCGTCACGCAGCCTGTGCCCGCGCGCCACATCCGCGCCGGCCATGCTGCTGCTCGGGCTATCGTCGCCGTCCGTCCACAGCGCCGTCGCAAGGCCGGTTACCGCAACCAGCCCGCCGGTGCCGATAATGGCATTGCGGCGGCTGATCTTCACCGTGCGTCCTTATTCATAAACCGCCCATTCGCGCGCGAAGACGCGCACCAGGACCTGGTTGTCGAGCCGGTTTACCGCAACCGCACGCCGCGCCATGTCAGGCGGAAAATCGAACAGTCGGCTTTCGGTTTCCACCGACAGGAACCGGTTGCCGTCGAGCAGGCGCGGCCGGTCGGGAATCGGACCCGCTGCCGCCAGCGTGAAACCCCATTCGCCGAAACTGGGGACATAGACATGGTAACCGCGCGTCGTGAACCCTGCCGCCTCCATCGTCGTGGCGACAGTCCAATAGGCCTGCGGGGCGACCAGCGGCGACGTGCTCTGCACCGCGACCATCGCGCCGGGGGCCAGCAACGGCCTGAGCGCCCGATAAAAGCTGTCGGTATAAAGTTTGCCGACGCCGAAATCGACCGGATCGGGAAAATCGACGATCACCACGTCATAGCGCGCGCGCGTATTGCGCACCCAGGCAAAGGCATCGGCGTTGATCACCCGCAGGCGCGCGTCGGTGAGCGCGCCCCGGTTCAGCCGGGTCAAAATGTCGCTCGTAGCGAACAGGCGGGTCACGGCGGGGTCGAGGTCGACCAGCGTCACCTGCCGCACCCCGGGGTGGCGGAGCACTTCGCGCGCGGCCAGCCCATCGCCACCGCCGAGGATCAAGATATTGGCAGGGTTGGCCACGCGGCCCATGGCCGGGTGCACCAACGCCTCGTGATAGCGATATTCGTCGCGCGAGGAAAATTGCAGATTACCGTTAAGGTAGAGCCGCAAATCGCCATTGCCGCGCGTCAGGGCGATGCGCTGATACGGGCTCGACACCGCATAGATCACATTTTCCTGATAGGCCGCATCCTCCGACCAGCGCTGCAACCGGTCGGCACCGAGCAACCCGGCCAGCAACAATGCGGCGATCGCCACCGCCGCAATCTTGTCCGCCAGCATCCGCGTCCGGCCCGGCAGCAGCCACAATACGGCAATCGCTACCCCGACATTCATCAAGCCGAACAGGAACCCCGTCCGCACCAGACCGATCTGCGGCACCAGCACCAGCGGAAACAGAAGGGATGCCGCCAGCGCGCCGACATAATCAAAGGTCAGGACGTTGGAGACGGTATCGCCAAAGCTGTAGCGCCCCCGCAAAATGCGCATGAGCAGCGGGATTTCGAGGCCGACAAAGGCACCGATCAGAAAGACGATGCTGTAGAGCAGCACGCGGAATGACGCGACATAGGGGAACAGCGCGAACAACAGCGCCGCACAGCAGCCGCCAATCAGCGCGATGAGCAATTCGACCCGGATGAACAGCGCCAGCTCACCCGAGGTCACATAACGCGACAGCCAGCTGCCGATCCCCATGGCGAACAAATAGGTACCGATGACGGTGGAAAATTGGGTGACGCTGTCGCCGAGCAGATAGCTGGCAATCGTGCTTGCCAGCAATTCATAGACCAGCCCGCACGTCGCGACGACGAATACGGACAGGAGCAGAGCTATGACCAGCGGCGAGGGGCGTTGCCCATCGCTGCCGGCGGGTTCATCCATGGATGGCGGCGGCGACGATGATGGCGAGGCCCAGAGCAAACATGCCGGCAAACTGCGCGATGGCGACATTCTGCCCTTCGCGGATTTCCTGCCACAATTTGCCCGGCGTCAACATGTCGAACACGAAAAAGCCGATGCCCAGCACGACGATGCCCATCATCGCATAAATCAGCGCATTGATGATCTGCGCAACCGAAGTAATCATGGCTTTCCTCCTGTCATTTCGATCTGCTCATTTATGCCCCGGGCCATAAATGCCCGGTCCGACGGCACGTTGAGCGTTGGATGCAAAGGGTGATGTGCCCATCATCGCGGCATAGATGAACCATCCGCCGATGCCGGTCGCCCACAAGGCGTAAAGAATCGTGCCCAGCCGCATCGTTCAGTCCCCCCCCCCGCGCTGTTTGAAGCCGCGCCACACCAGAAAGATGGGCGGGATCATCAGCAACAGCAATGCCAGCACAAAATTGGAGAAAAACACCCCGCCCGACGACACGGTCGTGGTGACCGCCAATTGCTGGCCATAGCCGGGCGATGGCCAGCGGTGCGCCGACGCGTCGATGACGAGGTCATAGGAGCCGCGCGGCACCGATGCGACGCGCGCGGCGCCGGTGTTCGACCCTTCGGTCCAGTCCCCGTCGCTGTCGCGACCGCTATAGCGTTCGGTCAGGCTATAGGTCGTGATGGTCTGCTGGCTGGTCCGTTCGACCAGCGCGATGTCGGTATCGATCCACGCATTGTCGAGGCCGTCGGCCCGGGTTTCGATGACGACGCGCTGCAACGCATTATCAAATGCCAGCGGTCCGAAGCTGATCGTCTTTTCCCGCCCGTCCATCTCCAGATTATAGGTAAAGCTCTGGGCCGGCGTGCCGCCAAAGGAAAAGACAATCATAACGACGATCAGCAGTGCAGCCGTCGCCGCGCCAATTTTTGTATAGCGCCACGCACGCGCGAACGGCCCGGCTTCGACCGGCCCGTCATAGTCGGCCGCGGTTTCGGTGGCACCCCCGGCAAAGCGCGAACGGCCCGTCGTTTCCGCCATGGTCGCGGCGGACGGCACGCTCGCGCCCGGCTCCCCCTTGCCAAAGCCGCTCATCTCGCCGCGACCGATCGGCTCGGACACCGTCCAGCTCACTTCGTCGGAGACGCGTTCGCGCGACAATGTGGCGCCGGAGCCGGAATAGTTGGCGAGAAGCGCCCGGTCGCCAGCCTGGATTCGCCAGTAAAATTCGCCGACGACACGGTCGACGACCGCTTCCCACTCTTCATCGTCCTGGCTGAACCGCACCCCGGCATAGGTCGCGCTGCTACCGCTGCTCGCCGGCAGGCTGGTCAGCATCGTGCCGAAACTCCAGCCCTCTCCATCCTCATAGGTCAGCCAGCGATAACCGACATAGGGGTTGAACAGGAGGTATTCGTCCCAACCCTCCCCATCAATCGACCGGCGGACATAACCGACCAGCTGATATTCATTGCCCTTGACCCAGCCGCGCGAGCCCAGCGGCAGCGCCAGCCCCTCCATCGCGCGCTGGTTGCGTTCGATGATGGCGACGTCGGGGTTGGCAACGTCGAGCACGCTCGAACAATATTGGCAGACGACGCTGACGGTATAGCCGGCGGCGCGAATATCGACGGTGCCGCCGCAATTGGGACAGGTGACGGCGCGGGTGCCGCTTTGTGGCGGCGGCGCGGCTCCGCCGGCTATATCAGCCAGACTCGCCGCCTCATCCCATGGCCCCCCGGCATTGCTCATCCACTTGTCAGGACTGGCACCGTCCACCCCTCTATGGCTCGCAGATTAACCATACCCATATCGGCCAGCGTCACCGTTTCGCCGACATAAAAGGACGCGCCGTCCGCGTCGCGTTGAAAACTCGCAATTTCGAGCCCGGTGGAACGGAAATCGACGCTATCGATGGTCCAGTCGGTGGTGCAGCGGAACGGCAATTCACCCTCGCTTGCCAATATGTGCGCCGACTTGATGTCGGTTGCGACATAATGGACGCCATTTTCGATGATCGCAGCGCCCAGATGCGGCGTCCGCCCGGCCATAAATTCGCGCAACAGGCCGTCGGATGCGTCGGTCAGTTCGGCTTCACGCAAAATCATGAAATCGCCCATGGCCTCGCCGATCCAAGCATTGCTGCCATCGTCGAACAGCGCGAGCCATTCGTTCCACGACCCCTGCGCCCAGCCCCAGCGGATGCGGCCGACAACGGTAAAGGCGATGCCGCGGTGCCGACCCATGGCGCCGATTTGCAACGGCGACACGTCGAACGGCAGCATCGCCGCCTCCCCTATCCGCTCCAGCCCCTCGTCACGCCGCACCACGACGGACTGGCAACGCTCGCACACCTTCACCGGCAAGGCCGGAGAAGAGTATGTGAGCGGATTGCCGCAATTGGGACAGGAGACGGTCTGCATCGGCCGGGGTCAGCGCACCTGGGACAGCAATTCGGCCTTTTTCGCGTCGAAATCTTCCTGACTGATGGCACCCATGGTGAGCAGCTTGTGTAGTTTTTCGATGGCCGCAAAGGGGTCATCGCCGCCCGCCGCCGGTGCCGCAGCAGCCGGAGCCGCCGCCGGTGTCGGCTGCATCGCGCCGGCCATGGCGCTCGCCATCGCCGCACCGGCCGCTGCGCCTGCACCGAGCCCGGCGAGGCCGCCCTCCTGCTGGGCTGCATCGCCAATCGCTTCGGCAGTCTGGAACTTGGTATATTGGTTGAGGTCGCCGAGCACCCGCATCGACGAGGACTTGTCGAGATATTCCTGCACATTGTCGGGCAGCGAAACACTCTCGATGAAGAAGGACGGAACCTTCAGCCCCCACTGCGCGAGCTGTTTCGACACCTCGCCCTTCATCACGTCCGACATCAGCTGTTGATTGGCGGCGAGGTCGAGGAAGGCATGCTGCGACCCGCCCAGTGCCGTGGCAATCGCGGTCGAAATGGCGGAGCGCAATTGCGGCTCCACATCGCCGACGCGTACACGGCCGGTCGTGCCGACGATGGTCGCGGCAAAGGGCGCGACATCTTCGACGCGGAAGCTGTAGCCGCCAAAGGCACGGATGCGGATGGCGCCAAATTCCTTGTCGCGCACCGTAATCGGTTGCGGCGTGCCCCATTTGAGGTTGATCTGTTCTTTCTGGCTAAAGAACACGACGTCCGATTTGAACGGGGATTTGAACGCTTTGTCCCAGTTCATCAGCGCGGTCAGCAGCGGCAGTGTCTGGGTATTCAGTGTGTAAAGGCCCGCCGTGAACATGTCGGCCAGCTTGCCCTCATTGAAAAAGGCCGCAATCTGCCCTTCGCGGACCGTCAGCTGTGCGCCGTTCTGAATCTCGCGGTCCTGCATCGGATAGCGATAGGCCAGGTCCCCGGCCTCCTCCGTCCAGTCGATAACGTCGACAAATTGTTTGTTGAGGAAATCGAGAATACCCATGGCACCTACTGTCCTTTGCAAATATCGTTGCACGATATGCCACAGATGGCCCCGCGCGCAGCGACGTCAAGATAGCGCTGTCTTATATTTTTAAGACACTGCGAACAAGCGCGATGTCCCGTGCGCATTTTTGCAACCCGACACCTGTTGATAAACCGATCAGCCGACCACCGTCAAACGTTCGATGGTCGGCGGTCCGGCCAGCGTCCCGCGCAGCGCCCTGCCCATTTCCTTGAAATGGTCGGTCAGCCCGTGGGCGGCCAATGCGGCCTCGTCGGCATAGATTTCCATGACCTTATAGACCTGCGGGTCGTCATTGCTGCGCGTCAGCGTATAGAGGTGGTTGCCCGGTTCGTTGGCGCGCACTGCGGCGGCCCCTTCCAGAAAGCCGGCCTCGAACGCGGCATTCTGCCCTTCGACCACCGTCAATGTTGCGATAATGCCGATTTGTCCCATGACTGTGCCCTTCCGTGACTCGCCGCTCGCACGATGGAGGATTGACCATCGCGAGGGCTAAAGCAAGCGGCGCGACCATGCTTGCGCTGATGCCAATTCGCCGTAAGCTGCCCAAACAAGCCCGCACCGCATGGTCGGGGACTGAATAGGGGGGAACAGCGATGGTCTATGCACCCGGCAATTTCGCTTATTATGACGCGGACAGCCACATCATGGAGCTGCCCGACTTTCTGCGCGACTATGCCGACCCGGCGATCCGTGACCAGATCCCCCAGGTCAGCTATTCCGCATCGCTGGTGACCGATGAGGAGGTGGCGGTCATCGTCGGCCAAGGCGGGCGCCATTCGCCGGACCATGTCGCCGCACAAATCGCCATGGGTGATGCGCTGATTGCCCAGTCCAAGGAGATTCAGGCGCTGGGGGCCTTTAATGCCGCCGACCGTTCGGTCGCAATGGACATGCTGGGCTTCAAGAAACAGCTGGTGTTCGCGACGCACAGCGTTGCCCTGCCCTTTCACCCCAGTTCAAAAACCGACCCGGCCCTGCGTTATGGCGCAACCCGCGCGCATAACCGCCACATGGCCGATTTTTGCCGCAATGACGGCCGGCTGATGGGCGTCGGCATCGTCCCGCTCGACGACCCTGCACGTGCCATCGCAGAGCTGGATTGGGCCATCGCCAACGGGCTGGAGGCGATATGGGTGCCTCACCGCGCGCCCATCGGCTTTGCACCGGGTCATGTCGACCTCGAGCCCTTTTGGGCACGACTGGCGGAAAGCGGCACGCCATTCCTCCTCCATGTCGGCGGCTCGCCGCTACAGGCGCTCAAGAGCTGGAGCAACAATGGCCGCGCCGCGGTACGCGACTGGATGGGCGGCGGCGAAAATGTCCGCACCAAGGATGCGGCCATCATGCATCAAGCGCCCGAAACCTTTATTTCGATGCTGCTGCTCGACGGCGTGTTCGAACGCCACCCGGCGCTGCGCGGCGCGGCGGTGGAACTGGGCGCAGGCTGGGTCCCCGAAATGTTGCGGCGGCTCGACTGGGTGACGGGCATTTACAGCCGGGTGGATGAATCGGTCCGTTTTACCCGCAAGCCGTCCGAACAGCTGACGCAGCAGA
>CAZAWL010000108.1:0-6961 GCA_964488705.1 uncultured Sphingopyxis sp. | reverse complement strand
AAATAGCTGATCGCCCCGTCCACATCGCCGGCAAGAAGGCGCCCCTCCGCCTCGCGCTGCATCACCAGCGACATCACAGCCAATGGCCGTTCAGGTTTTGCGTGCGGACGGTGGACACTCGCGCTCAGCAATGCCGCCAAGATGCAAAGCGCGATGAGGATCAGACGGCGGATCATGTCATCGCCCTATGCGGACCGCCGCAGCCGGGCCACAAAAAAGCCGTCGCATTCGTCATGCAGCGGGGTCAGCAATTGCCCAGCGCCGGCAACCCGCCCCGGCAGCCCGCGCATCGGGCCCCTGTCCGCCGTAAAGGCTGCGTTACGCCCCAAAAAAGCCTCCACCTGCGCCGAGCCCTCTGCCGTCAACAGGGAACAGACCGCATAGACCAGCCCGCCCCCCGGTGCCACCAGTTTCGCCGCCAGATCGAGCAGACGGGATTGCGTGGCGCAGAGCGCCGCGAGGCGTTTTGGCGTCAATCGCCAGCGTCCTTCGGGGCTGCGGCGCCAAGTGCCCGAACCCGAGCAAGGTGCATCAACCAGCACGAGATCGGTCACCCCGGCGAGGTCGGCGAGCTGCGCCGTTTCCTGACCCGGGTTAAGCAGCCGCGTTTCAACCGACGTCACACCCGCACGCTGGGCGCGGGGTGCCAGTGCCTGAAGCCGGGCGCGGTCGATGTCGGTAGCGACGAGCCGCCCCCGGCCGGCCATCGCCTCCGCCAATGCCAGCGTCTTGCCGCCCGCACCGGCGCACAGGTCGATGACGGTCATGCCCGGCGACACCGCGCACGCGTGAATGGCCCACTGGCTGGCGGCATCCTGCACCTCGATAGCACCAATGTGATAGGCGTTGCTGCTTTCGACATTGGTGTCCGGCGGCAAGCGCAACCCGACAAGCGGCACCGGCAGCGGTGCCCCGTCGGGCAGTTCGACCCCCTGCGCCCGCGATCTCACGATGCGCAGGTCAAGCGGCGCACGCACCAACAAGGCAGCCAGTTCCGCATCATCGACCCGCGGGTCAAGCTCCGCCCGCAACCACTCCGCAACCGTTGCTTCGACCGCCCGCGGTTCGCCCGGTTGCATCGCAGCGGGGGCATGACGGTCCCCCGTAAATGCGGTTGCCAGCGCGTCGTCGCCATCCGCCATGGCGAGCATCGCCGAACGGCCATCGCGCGGGATCTCGCCAAAGCGGCGGATCGCCGCCCAGGCCAGGTCGCGGACGGCGCGCCGGTCACCCGAACCGGCGTAGCGGCGTTCCTTGAAAAATCGCGTGGCGACAACATCCGCCGCCGCTCCGCCCTGTTGGGCGGCGTCAATAATGGCGTCGAGCAGGTCGATGGCGCACTGTACGCGCGCGGCGGGGGTCATGCCAGCGTCACCGGCTGGGGTAATTGGGTGCTTCGCGGGTGATCGTTACGTCGTGCACATGGCTTTCCGACAGACCAGCGTTGGTGATCTGCACAAATTGCGCGTTTTGGCGAAACTGCGCCAATGTTGCCGCCCCGGTATAGCCCATGGCGGCCTTCACCCCGCCGACCATCTGGTGGATGACTTCGCGCGCGCTGCCCTTATAGGCGACGCGCCCCTCAATCCCCTCGGGCACCAGCTTGAGCTGATCGGTAATGTCCTGCTGGAAATACCGGTCGGCGGACCCACGCGCCATGGCGCCGACGCTGCCCATGCCGCGATAGCTTTTGTAGGCGCGGCCCTGATAGAGGAAGGTTTCGCCCGGGGCCTCCTCGGTTCCGGCCAGCAGCGAACCCAGCATGACGGTGGTGGCCCCGGCCGCGAGTGCCTTTGCGATATCGCCCGACGTGCGCAGACCGCCATCGGCTATCACCGGAACGCCCGCCTTTGCCGCTTCTTCGGCGCAATCGATCACCGCGGTCAATTGCGGCACACCGACACCGGCGACGACCCGCGTCGTACAAATGGAACCTGGCCCGATGCCGACTTTGACGCAATCGGCGCCCGCGTCGATCAAGGCGCGCGTCGCCGCAGCGGTTGCGACATTTCCGGCCACAATCTGTACCGTGTTCGACAGACGGCGCACCGCGCCCACCGCTTCTGCCACCATCGCGCTATGCCCATGCGCGGTGTCGATGACGATGCAGTCGCATTCCGCGTCGAGCAGCGCCTCGGCCCGGGCCAGACCCTTTGCGCCGACCGTGGTCGCAGCGGCAACGCGCAACCGGCCCGCTTCATCCTTTGTGGCGTGCGGATAGGTGACGGCACGATCCATATCCTTGACGGTGATCATGCCGACACAGTGATAATCATCGTCCACCACCAACAGCTTTTCGATCCGCCGCTGATGCAATAGTCGCTTAGCGTCCGCCTGCGATACACCCGGTTTGACGGTCGCGAGATTGTCGCGGGTCATCAACTCGCGCACGGGCTGATCCGCCTGTTCGGCAAAGCGGACATCACGGTGCGTGAGGATACCGCACAGACGACCATCAGCCTCCACCACCGGGATTCCCGAAATGCGATGCATCGCCATCACCGCTTGCGCGTCGGCGAGGGTGGCGTCGGGACCGATGGTGATCGGGTTGACGACCATCCCGCTCTCGAACCGTTTGACCTGGCGCACGGCGGCGGCCTGTTCCGCGTCGGACAGGTTGCGGTGCAACACCCCGATGCCGCCGAGCTGGGCCATGACGATCGCCATTTCAGCCTCCGTCACCGTATCCATGGCGGATGAAATGATCGGAATCGCCAAACGAATATTGCGGGTCAGCTGGGTGGATGTATCGGCGTCGGCGGGCAGGACGTTGGACGCCGCGGGCTGCAACAGCACATCGTCAAAGGTTAGGCCGAGGCGGATGTCCATGGAACGCCACTTTCTGATCAAAAATATCGGGTGTCAGCGATAGTCGAATCGCGACAGTGGCGGCCCATGTAACCAACCCACGGCCAATAGACCAGTGGGCAGCAGCGTCACATGGATGTCACTCAGACGCGCTGCGCCGATGCGCGGTGGTGCTGGCAAAATGCCGGGCCAATGCGACATGCAGGTCGGCATCGTCCGCAGCCCCGCCCAATGGCAAATCGTCGGTCAGCTCGTCATCGGGGCCATGATAATGGCCGCCCAGAAACGCCTGCAGCGCCGCCATGTCGGTAAAGCTGCCACCCGCCATCACCGCCGGAACGCCCGCCTGCGTAAAGGCCCAGCCGTCCTGCCGCTGGATAAAGGCGTTGGCTTCGGCATCATCATCGATGGTGCGCCCGAGTGCGCGGGCCACGGCATCGACCTCTGCATCCAGCGGCGTGGTGCCCCGTCCGACCATCGCCATCGGTGCGCCGCGCGGCGCAATAGCGACAGTGTCGACATTGAGGAGGATGGGAATATCGGGGAGCGGCACCAGCGGGTGCGCGACCCAATGATAGGCACCGAGCAAGCCGTGTTCCTCCGCGGTCGTCGCGACGATCATGATGTCGCGATCCGGCTGTTCGCCCGCGCCCAGACGCCGTGCGGCCTCTATCAGCACCGCAATCCCGCTCGCATTGTCGACAGCGCCGTTGCAAATCCGGTCGGTCGCCCCTTCGGGCCGGCAGGTGCCGAGATGGTCCCAATGCCCCATCATCATCACCGTGCCGCTATTGGCGCGCCGCCCGACCAATCGGCCAACCACATTATAGCTGTCGTAACTGCGACGGATGGTGGTCGCCTGCATCGACAGCGAACCCCCGGCGGGCACCCCGGCATAATCATCCGCCGCCGCTGCCGATCGGGCCGAAGCCAATGTCAGCCCGGTCGATGCCAACAACCGTTCCGCCGTTGCCGCCGACACCACACCCTCCATCCGGCCGCGGCTGACCCGGCTGGCCAATTGCGGCCGGGCCGACGCAAAACTATTTTGCAACGCGGCGAAGGGGACCTGCGGCGGCGCGACGATGATCGTCGCCACCGCGCCAGCGGCGATCAACGCGTCACGGCGGGCCGTCAGCGGCAACGCATTCTCTCCCGACCGGTTGTCGAGCAACATCAACGCAACCCTGCCCGCCACGTCGGCGCGCACAGCGCCGCTCGCGTCCACGCCGTACCCGACGAACATCAGCGGTGCGGTCAGTTCAACGTCGCCGCCCGCGGGCGCCCGCAGTGCCAATTCCTCCAGCGGCATGGATGTGCCGCCGGCGGCGATCCAGCGGGCTTGTGATCCGCGCAGGTGCAACTCCACGAGGGGGACTGGCTGATAATATCCGCCATCGGCAGCGCCGCCGACAAAGCCGGCACTGGCCAGTTGCCGCGCGATATAATGGGCGGTCAAGGTTTCACCCGCGGTGCCCGGCAGCCGTCCGCCAAACGCGTCGCTCGCCAGCTCCGCGATGTGGCCGCGCAACTCCGCCTCCGTCACTGGCGCATTCGCCAGCCGTGGGTCCGCCACAGGCTGCGCCTGCGCTGAAACGGAGATGAGGAGCGAAAGGGTGATAGCGGCGCGCGCCAGCGGAGTAGTCAGCATGGCTGAGCTATGCCGCCGAGCGCGCTGCATGGCAATGGCCGATCCTGCCCCGCAGCGACGGCCGATTTGGCTTGGCCTTGCAGGGGCTGGCCGCTATCCTCATCTGGCATCAACAGTGGAGAATTTGGGCAATGTCGACTGTCCTCAGCCTATTCGCGGGCTTTGCCGTGATTTTCCTGTTCGCCAGCATCAAAATGGTGCGTCAGGGTTTTCACTATACCATCGAACGTTTCGGCCGATACACCAAGACCGCGCAGCCCGGTCTGACGATCATCATGCCGATCTTTGAGCGCGTCGGGCGCAAGGTCAACATGATGGAACAGGTCCTCGACATTCCCGGTCAGGAAATCATCACAAAGGATAACGCCATGGTGGGCGTTGACGCTGTGGTGTTCTTCCAGGTGCTCGATGCCGCCAAGGCCGCATATGAAGTGTCGGACGTTTACCGTGCGATCATGCAGCTGACGACGACCAATTTGCGGACCGTGATGGGTTCGATGGACCTCGACGAAACATTGTCGAAGCGCGACGAAATCAAGGCCCGATTGCTGTCAGTGGTCGACCACGCGACCACGCCCTGGGGGGTGAAGATCACTCGTGTCGAGATCAAGGACATCCGCCCGCCCCGCGATATCAGCGACGCTATGGCACGCCAGATGAAGGCGGAACGTGAAAAGCGTGCGCAGATCCTCGAGGCGGAGGGCAGCCGCGCATCCGAAATCCTGCGGGCCGAGGGTGAGAAACAGAGCCAGATCCTCCAGGCAGAGGGTCGGCGCGAAGCCGCGTTTCGCGACGCGGAGGCCCGCGAACGTGAGGCGGAAGCCGAAGCCAAGGCCACACAGATGGTGTCTGATGCCATCGCCGGTTCGGGATCGAGTGCCATCAACTATTTCATCGCGCAAAAATATGTCGAGGCGATCGGCCAGTTCGCCACATCGCCGAACAGCAAGACCATCCTCTTCCCGGTCGAGGCGACGCAGTTGATCGGCACCTTGGGTGGCATTGGCGAGCTCGCCAAGGAAGCCTTGGAGCGCAAGCCATGAGCCTGTCGGAATCCGGCCCCTACGCCATCTGGCTCGGCGTAGGCATCCTGTTGTGCATCGCCGAAATGCTGTTGCCCGGCGTATTTTTGATGTGGATTGGCATCGCAGCATTGCTGACGGGCGTGGCGACCTTCATCCTGCCGCTCGGTTTTGGAATGCAGATGCTGGTCTTTGCGCTGCTCGGCATCACCAGCGTCTATTTTGGTCGCCGATGGACGGCGAGCAATGCCATCGCCAGCGACGACCCGATGCTCAATGACCGGATGGCGCGGCTCGTCGGCCAGCATGTCACGCTCGTTGAACCCATCGTCGATGGCGAAGGACGGGCGCAGGTTGGCGACGGCCAGTGGAATGTCCGCGGCCCCGACGCGCCGGCAGGAACCCGCATGACGGTTACCGGGAGCAGCGGGTCAATCCTGACCGTCGCGTTCCCCGGCACCGATGGCTAGGGTCAGGCCGCTCTAATCGCCTGAGGCTGATCGTGTGGGTGTCAGCGGCCAAATAATCTGCCGGCGATCCCCGCCAAATCGTTGAGCGGATTGCCGTCACCGTCGCGGTCGATCATGCCGCTGATGCTCGCAAGGGCATTTTCGCCGCCAATCTGGCTGACGATGCCTGACAGCGTATCCGCCGACAGTCCGGTAGCCGCTGCCGCGCTGGCCACCGTATCGCCGGGTTCGCTATGGGCCTGACCCAGCGCGGCCATCGCCGACTGGACCTGTTCTTCGGAAATGCCAAATTGCTGCGCCATCGCCGCAATCTGGCTGGCGCCACCGCCGCCCAGTTGACCCAATAGTCCATCAAGCAAACCCATGACCCGCACCTCCTCTATAACTATTTGAGTTTATCACCCTCTCAGGCGACCCGCCATCCCGATAATGTCGTTGAGCGGATTGCCATCGCCATCTAGGTCGAGCATCCCCGCGAGGCCACCAGCCGATGGTGCGGCGGAGGGCGCTGCGCTGCGACCACCGCCAAGCACCGACCCCAGCACCTGGCCCAACATCCCGCCCATGGCACCGCCCAGTGCGCCGCCACCCGCCGGTGCGGCCGGCGCGCTCTGCTCTCCGGACTGGCGCGCGAGATAGCCTGCAACCAGCATGGCGACCACGGGTAACAAGCGTTTCAGCGTGTCCGAACTGATGCCCGATTGTTCGGCCGCATGGCCGGCGACCTGTCGGCTGACATCCTTGTTGCCGAATATCTGGCCGAGGATGGCATTGCCCTGATCCACCGGCGTCGACTGGGTCCCGACAACAGAATCGAGCAACGCACCGCCACCCATCTGCGCCAAAAGGCCGCCCAAACCGTCAATGCCCGACGGGCTGGCCTGCGCCTGGTTCTTGAACCCGCCCAAAATGGCGGGGAGCAGGACGGCGGCCCCGGCAGCAGCCGTTTGCTGGTCGATGCCCAATTCCTGTGCAGCGGCGCTGAGCGCCCCCGAATTTGCGAGCATTGC
>CAZAWL010000107.1:0-6964 GCA_964488705.1 uncultured Sphingopyxis sp. | reverse complement strand
GATCGCGCCCGCGCCTATTATGACCAGTTGTTCCAGGCCTATTTGCGGGCCAACCCCGAAAATGCGACGTCGCTCGGCCTCGATAATGGGGCGAACGCCGACCTGCGCGGCCAGCTGGGCAGCAGCGCGGCGGCCGACCGGTTCGGCTTTGTCCAAACGCTGCTCACCGCCGGGCCGACGCTCACCGCGATTGCTGCCGAAGCGGCCACGGACCCGGCATGGACCGGCGACGATTCCACCTATCTGTCGGTGGTTCAGTGGTTTGTCCAACGTGCGGGGGAGATTGTACGGACCCCCTATGGCGGGTTTGACGGTTACCCCATCCCCTATACGCTGACGCAGCTGACCGGTTCCTATCAATCGGTGCCCGATTTCCTCGACAATAGTCACGGCATCAACACGGCGCACGACGCCGAAACCTATCTGGCGCGCATGGCGGCCTTTGCCATCAATGTTGACAATGAAGTGGAACGCGGACGCGCAGAGATGGGCATGGGCGTCATCCCGCCCGACTTCATTCTGGCAAAGGCGCTGACCCAGACCCAGGCGTTGCGGGCGCAATCCGGCACCGCGTCGGGTATGGTCGCGACGCTGGCGCGCAAGACGCGCGAACAGAATATAGCCGGGGACTGGGAACGCCGGGCAGCGCATCTGGTCGACGGGCCGATTGCGCTGGCGCTCGACCGGCAACGGGCGCTGCTCGGTGCCATGCGCCAACGGGCGGATGACCATGCCGGGGTATCCGCGCTGCCCGGCGGTGAGGAATTTTACGCCACCTGCCTGCGTCAGCACACATCGACGGCGCTGACCCCGCAGGAGGCGCATGCCCGCGGCCTTGCCGAAGTGGCTGATTATGAGGGGCGGCTTGACCCGCTCCTGCGCGCGCAGGGGCTCAGCACCGGCACCGTCGGTGCGCGGTTGATCGCCCTGTCGGCGCGGCCGGACCAGCTATGGGCCAATGATGATAGCGGACGGGCCGAATTGCTGGCCTTTGCCAACCAGCGCAACGATGCGATGCGCCCGTTGATGCCGCGCATGTTCACCAACCCGCCGACGACGCCGCTTGAAATCCGCCGCGTCCCGCCCGCGATCGAAATCGGCGCGCCGCGCGGCTATGCCCAGCGCGGCAGCCTCGATGGCTCGCGGCCGGGCGCCTTTTACATCAACCTGCGCGACACCCATATCTGGCCGCGTTTTTCGATTCCGACTTTGGTCTATCATGAAGGCATTCCGGGCCATGTGTTTCAAGGCGCGGTGCTGCTCGCGTCGGGCGGCACGCCGCTGCTCCACCGCACGCTCGGCATTGCCGCCTATGGCGAAGGCTGGGGTCTGTATGCCGAACAGATTGCCGACGAACTGGGCGTCTATGATGACGAGCCGCTGGGCCGCATCGGCTATTTGCAGGCGGCGCTCTATCGCGCGGTCCGTGTCGTCGTTGACACCGGCATGCACGCTATGGGGTGGAGCAAGGCGCGCGCGCTTTCCTACATGATCGACACCAGCGGGCTGGCGGCGAGCGCGGCGGAGAACGAGATTGACCGCTACATTGTCTGGCCGGGTCAGGCGACCAGTTACAAGCTCGGCCATAGCGAAATCGTCCAGGCGCGCAGCGCGGCGCAGGCGGCCATGGGCAGCCGCTTCGACATCAGGGGCTTTCACGATGTGGTCCTGCGCTCAGGCTCGCAGCCGCTCGAATTGCTGGCGCGCAACATCGCCGCATGGAGCGCGACGGGGGGCCGGACATGAACAAATTCGTCAATAATGTCGGGCGGATGATTGGCGGTGCGGTGGCCGGCGGCGTGACCGGCGCCGGTCAGCGGTCGCTTGGCGACTCCGTCGTCGGCGCGGCGGTGGGCGCGGCCACCATGTTCGTCGCGCGCCGCGTCCTTCCGCCGCGCGTCGCGACCTTGGGTGCCGCGATCGTGGCGGGCTATGTTTCGCACAAATTGGCGGTCCGGGCTGATCGCCTGGCGCAGCAGGATGGTCAGGCGGCGCCGCCCGCCCGACGGATCGCGCCGCCGCGAAAACGGGCTAAAGCGCGCCCTGCCAAGCCTTGACGGCATCAACCGGGTAAACCAGCATCAGCACGTTCAGCGTCAGATTGTCGCGGATGATCCACAGCGTCAGCAGCTCGAACGCAATCGCCGCCAGCGCCGTCACTTTCCATGGCAGTTTGTGCGCCGCGTAAAAGCCGAGCAGCATCCAGCCACAATCGGCAAGGCTGTTCAGCACGGAATCGCCCGAATAGCCGACCGCCAGCGTCGCCTGCCGGTACCGGTCGATGACGGCTGGCGAATTTTCCAGCAATTCCCACGCCAGTTCGAGCGCGCTGGCGAGCGCCAGCCGTGCCCCCAGCGCCATGTCGCCGTGCGGGATGATGCCGATGGGGCGTGGCCCCGCCTGTTTCCAGCGCATCAGCCAGTGGGTGAGGGCATAGAAAATTGCGCCATGGATGATGTGGCTGGGCGTGTACCAGTCGGCGATATGCTGGCTGTTGCCCGGCGTATTCACCCCCGGTTCCCATAATTTGACATATCCGCAGGTGCAGATGGGCGGGCGGCCCATCAGATACAGCGTGACCGCCGCACCGACCATCAGCGCCGCAACCACCAGCCACCATCTTCTGCCAATCGCCATCGCGTCGCCCCCCCAGAAAGACATTGCCGACTGTTGACCCAGCCATGGCATCGTTGCAAGAGCGGCCATGGCCGAAAACCCTGACCGTCCCGATCATTTCAAGCGTCGCGGCATCCTGTTCGTCGTCTCTTCACCCTCCGGCGCGGGCAAATCGACCATCTCGCGCATGCTGCTGGAAAGCGAGCCGGAACTCGAACTGTCGGTGTCGGCGACGACGCGTCCGCCGCGGCCGGGGGAGGTGGACGGCAAGGATTATCATTTTGTCACGCTGTCCCGGTTCAAGGACATGGTCGGGGACAATGACTTCCTCGAATGGGCGCATGTTTTCGATCACCGTTATGGTACCCCGCGCGCGCCGGTGGAAAAGGCGCTGGCTGAGGGGCGGGACGTCCTGTTCGACGTCGACTGGCAGGGCGCGCAACAACTGTATCAACAGGTCGGCGGCGATGTGGTGCGGGTGTTCATTTTCCCGCCGTCATTGCCGGAACTGGAACGGCGGCTGCGCGCCCGCGGCACCGACAGCGAAGAAGTGATCCTCGGCCGGATGAACCGTGCCGCGGCGGAAATCAGCCATTGGGACGGCTATGACTATGTGCTGGTCAATGATGACGTGCAGCGCTGTTTTGCCGATGTACAGACCATTTTGCGTGCCGAACGGCTGAAACGCAGCCGCCAGCAAAGTCTGATCGGCTTTGTCCGCCGCTTGGTCGCGAAATAAGGGGGCAGTGCGATCCAGAGTTGAAGGGAGTCGTGGACGATGAGGAGGCACGGCAGAGCTTTTTGCGCCTGCTCGGCCATCGAATCGCGATAGCTTTGATCGTGATGTGCGCGGTGTTGGGCACTGTCATTGCTCGGCGCTGGCTGGGCTAAAGCATCACGAAACAGGCGTGGCTCACAAAAGCCCTTCCCCGGTGGGGAAGGGTTGGGATGGGGGTTCTACCCTGCCTCGCTATGGGGACGTCGAGCCCCCACCCCCCAGCCCCTCCCCGCCGGGGAGGGGGGCAACAGGCAAGACACCGCGATTTGATGCCGTCGTGCTGCCGGGCATCTTCTTGCGCCCCGATACAACGCGGGTTCAAGCCACAGGCGGCGTCACAACCAGCGGTTCGAGCGCCAGTCGCAGTTCGGGGCGCAGCGGGTGGGCGTGATTATCGGTGCGGCAGACCACGGCCGTGTCACAGGTGGCAATGCAGCGGCTGTTCTGGAACATCGCCTGGATGATCGTCCAGCTCGACGTGCCGATCCGCCCGATGCCGGACGTGATGCGGACGTCGCCGGGAAAATGCCCCTCCGCGAGATAGTTTATCTCCACCGCGGCAACCATCGTGCGCTCGTTCGCGGGTCGCTCGGCCCAGGGCCGGACGTGACGGTTGAGCACGACGCGGGCACTTTCAAACAGCGCTGCAAAGGCGACATTGTTGAGGTGCCCGTTAATGTCCATATCCTGAAACCGGGTCTGGAAATCCTCCGCCACGGGATAGGCGTCGATGGTCAACCGCCAGGCGTGGGGCCGTGCCATGACCGGCGTCAGAGTCCGGTCGGGAACATGTCGATCTTGCCCAGTTTGACGCCCTGTTTGCGCAAAATGGCGTAGATCATCGACAGGTGGAAATGGATGTTGGTCGTCGCAAATCCCGTGATCCATTGCGCCGCCGGCAGCGTCGGTTCCATGATATCGCCGATCTTGAAAGTGACGGGTGTATCGTCGCGGCCGGCCAGCTGATCCACGCTCACAGTGTCGAGAAACGCCTTCGCGCTCGCTATTTCGGCATGGATTTGGTCGAACGACAGGTCGGCGCCGTTGATGCTGTCGGGCACCGGCAGGCCTGCGGCCCGCGCGATCCAGTTGCGCGAAAAATTGATGACGACTTCGCACTGGAATGACAGCGGGTGCATGTCCTCCGCCAACCGCCAGCCCAGAATGTCGGCGGCCTGCCCGCCGGTTTCAACGGCATGGGCGCTACCCTTTGTCACCAGATGGTCGGCGGTGGCGAGCGCGCGGCGATAGATATCAACAAAGCTATAGAGGGTTATCGCGGTCATGGGGGGTCGTCCTTGGCAAAAAATGGGGCGACGGCGACCCGCCCCCCCGGCATCACTTTAGCGCGGCGCCATCCTGATCGCACCGTCGAGGCGGACGTCCTCGCCATTGAAATAGCTGTTTTCGATCATCGTCAGGGCGAGATGCGCATATTCCTCCGGCAGGCCGAGCCGCTTGGGGAACGGAACGGATGCGGCGAGCGCGTCCTTCACATTTTGCGGCGCGCCCAGCATCAGCGGGGTTTCGAAAATGCCTGGCAGGATGGTGTTGACGCGAATGCCTTCGCTCATCAGGTCGCGGGCGATGGGCAGCGTCATGCCGATGACGCCCGCCTTTGACGCCGAATAGGCGACTTGGCCCATCTGGCCATCCTCACCCGCCACCGACGCGGTGTTGACGATTGCGCCGCGTTCGCCATCGGCATTGACCGGGTCGACCGACAGCATGCCGGCCGCCGATTTGGCGATACAGCGGAACGTGCCGACGAGGTTGATCTGGATCAGCCAATTGAACGCATCGAGCGGATAATGTTTGATGCTGCCATCCTGTTTGGAACGGCTCGCGGTCTTCATCGCGGCGCCAGTGCCGGCACAGTTGACGAGGATGCGTTCCTGACCATGGGCGGCACGCGCCTTTTCAAAACCGGCATCGACGCTTTCGTCGCTGGTGACGTTGACTTCGCAGAATATGCCGCCAATTTCCGCAGCGACGGCTTCGCCCTTTTCGGCTTGCAGGTCGAAAATGGCGACCTTCACGCCCTTGGCGGCGAGTGCGCGGGCGGTTGCGGCACCCAGGCCGGATGCCCCGCCGGTGACGACCGCTGAAATGGTTGAATCAAGTTTCATGGTTTTTTCCTCGTCGTGTCCCCGCGAAGGCGGGGACCCAGTTGGATGGTCGTTGGGGCCCCGACTTCGCAGGGGCGCTCCAACACTGTTTACAGCCGTTCGATGATGGTGACGTTCGCCTGGCCGCCGCCTTCGCACATGGTTTGCAGGCCATATTTCCCGCCACGCGTCTCGAGCGCGTTGAGCAAAGTCGCCATCAGCTTTGTGCCCGACGCGCCGAGCGGGTGGCCCAGCGCGATGGCACCGCCATGGACATTGAGCCGGTCGTGCGACCCGCCCAGATATTGCATCCACGCCAGCGGCACCGGGGCAAAGGCTTCATTAACTTCATACAGGTCGATGTCGCCAATCGTCATGCCCGCTTTTTTCAGCGCGCGCTCGGTCGCGAACAGCGGTTCTTCGAGCATGATGACCGGGTCGCCGGCTGTCACCGACACATGGTGGATACGCGCCCGCGGGGTCAGGCCATGGTCCTTGAGCGCCTGTTCCGAAACGATCAGTGCAGCCGATGCGCCGTCGCAAATCTGGCTGGAGCTGGCAGCGGTAATCGCCCCGCCCTCTTGCAGCAATTTGACACCGGCGATCCCCTCCAGCGTCGCGTCGAAACGGATGCCTTCGTCGACCAGGTGGGTTTCGCTGCCTTCGGGTGTTTCAATGGTGACGCCGACGATTTCATTTTTGAAGGCGCCGCTTTCGGTCGCTGCCTTGGCCCGCAGGTGGCTTTCCAGCGCATAGGCGTCGAGGTCGTCCTTGGTCAGGCCATATTTCTTGACGATCATCTCCGCGCCCATGAACTGGCTGAACATGATGCCGGGATATTTTTCCTCGAGCCGCGGCGATTTATAATTGCCCAGCCCTTCCTTCATGTAAAGCATCGCGGTCGACCCCATCGGCACGCGCGTCATGCTCTCGATACCGCTGGCCAGCACAATATCCTGCGTGCCCGACATGACTGCCTGCGCGGCGAACATCATCGCCTGCTGCGATGAGCCGCACTGGCGGTCGATGGTGACGGCGGGGATGTGGTCGGGCAGTTTCGACGCGAGCACGGCGTTGCGGCCGACGTCCATCGTCTGTTGCCCGCCCTGCATCACACAGCCGGTGATGACGTCTTCGATGGCGCTCGCGTCAAAGTCATTGCGGTCGGCAATGGCGTCGAACACGGCAGCACCCAGGTCCACCGGGTGCACCCCGGCGAGTTTTCCGCCGCGTTTACCGCCGGCGGTGCGGACGGCGTCGACGATATAGGCTGTAGGCATGGACAATCCTTTCTTGGATCAATGGGCAGGGCGGGTCAGAGTTTGCGCCCGATCAGTTCCTTCATAATCTCGTTCGTACCGCCAAAAATGCGGGTCACGCGCGCGCCGCGCCACATGCGGGCGATGGGATATTCATTCATATAACCTGCGCCGCCGTGAAGTTGCAGGCATTTGTCCATCAC
>CAZAWL010000106.1:1321-7003 GCA_964488705.1 uncultured Sphingopyxis sp. | reverse complement strand
GGACAGCAAAATCAAAAAGGACGGCAGCGGCACGGTGCCGCCATTGGCCCTGGCTGAAAATCCCGACATATTGGCGTCACTGGCACGGTCGGCGCAGCGCCCGCAGCTGTTGATCGGTTTTGCCGCAGAAACCAATGATGTTCTGACACATGCCGAGGCCAAGCTGGCGCGCAAGGGCTGTGACTGGATCATCGCCAACGACGTGGCCGCCGACCCGATGGGCGGCGACGTCAACCGCGTCCACATTGTTACCGCATCGGGCGTCGAAAGCCTTGATCGCATGTCGAAGGAGGCGGTTGCCCGCCGAATCATGGAAAAAATTGCCGATGTCATCACCTGAACCTACGCCGCTGGCGGACCTGCCCATCCGCATCAAGCGCCTGCCCAATGGCGGCGGATTGCCGTTGCCGGCCTATGCCAGCGCTGGCGCGGCGGGCATGGACGTCGTCGCTGCGGAGACATTGTTGCTGCGCGCGGGGGGGCGTGCCGCGGTCGCTACCGGCTTTGCGATGGCCATCCCCCAAGGGTGGGAGGTGCAGGTGCGTCCGCGCTCCGGCCTCGCGCTCAAAAACGGCATCACCTGTCTCAACACGCCGGGTACGATCGACAGCGACTATCGCGGTGAAGTGAAGGTCATCCTCGCCAATCTGTCCGCCGATGATTTCGAGGTAAAGCGCGGCGAACGCATCGCCCAGCTGGTGCCGGCGCAGGTGCAGCGTGCGCTGCTGGTCGAAGTCGATGCACTCGACGCCACCGAACGCGGCACCGGCGGGTTCGGCTCGACCGGGCGCTGATGCTGACCGATACCGAACTTGACCGCTACGCCCGTCACATCGTCCTGCCGCATGTCGGTGGTGCCGGACAGGCGAGGATAAAGGCGGCGCGGGTGCTGGTGGTCGGTGCCGGCGGCATCGGCAGCACGGTCATCCCCGCGCTCGTCGCGGCCGGGGTCGGGGCGCTGACCATCGTCGATGACGATGTCGTCGACCTCAGCAACCTGCAGCGGCAGACAATATTCACGACCGCCGACATCGGACGGGCAAAGGTCGATGTGGCGCAGGAACGCGCGCACGCGCTCAACCCCCATGTGGCCATAACCGCACGACGGATGCGAATCGACGCATCAAATATCGCGGCGCTGTTCGCCGACATCGACCTGGTCATCGACGGCAGCGATAATTTCGCGACGCGGCTGGTCGTTTCGGATGCGACGACGCGCGAGCGCGTACCGCTGGTGTCAGCAGCGGCGGCACAATTTCAGGGTCAGGTCGGCACATTCACCGGCTGGTTGCCCGATGCCCCCTGTTATCGCTGTTTCGTGGGCGATGCCCATGACCCGGATGATTGCGACAGTTGCGCCGAACAGGGCGTGCTGGGCGCGATGGTGATGATGGTCGGGGCCTTTGCCGCGCTCGAAGCGCTGCGTCACATCGCGGCTTTTGGCGATAGTGCCACCGGCAAACTGCATGTCATCGACGGGCTGCGGCCGCAATGGCGCACGATGAAACTGCCCAAGGACGCATCCTGCACCGGCTGCGGTGCCACTATTGCGTGACATTCCCCACGATGGTGGCATCATGGCACCACTATCGGACATAAAGGGGAGGCTATCATGCCGTTACCGATTACCGCGCTGACCGCCGCGATTTGCGCCATCATGCTGCTGATCACCGCCATCGACACGGTGCGCCACCGCATCAGGTCGGGCAAAGCCTTTGGCACCGACGGCGATGCCAGCCTGCTAAGCGCCAGCCGCAGCCATGCAAACCTCGCCGAACATGCGCCGCTGGCCATCATCCTCATCGGTCTGCTCGAACAGGCGCGGGCGCACCACTGGGCGCTGACCGGCGTCGCCTGCCTGTTCCTGTTTGCCCGCGCCATGCACATTGTCGGCCTCTATGCGCCGATGAGCACCAAGCCGCCGTTGCCGCGCCAGATCGGCGTCATCGGCACATGGGTGGCCTATGCGATATTGATCGGCTGGACCTTGCTGATTGTGGTCAGGGTCAACGGCGCGAACTGACGGCGAGCAATTCGTCGACCCAGTCGGGCACCAATCGGGTTGCCGGTCCATGCCGCGCCTCGTCAAACCAGCGGCTGCCCTGTGACGGTTCGAGGTTGAGTTCGAGCGTCGCTGCACCGGCGGCGCGGGCATCGCGCACCAACCCGGCCGCAGGATAGACGGCACCTGACGTGCCAATCGACACGAACAGATCACACCGGTTCACGGCGCCGTAAATTTCCCCCATGCGGTATGGCATTTCGCCGAACCACACGATGTCGGGGCGCAAGGCCGATACGCCACATCGCGGACAAGGTGGACGATCCAGCAGCGTCGCGCGCCAGTGGCTGCGGCCGTCGCAATGGCCGCACCATGCCGACAGATGTTCCCCATGCATGTGGATCAGCCGCGTCGCCCCTGCCCGTTCATGCAAATCGTCGACATTTTGCGTGACGATGGTGAGGCTGCGCCCATCGCCGCGCCATTGCGCATCGAGCCGGGCGAGCGCAAAGTGTGCGGCATTGGGTTCGACCTGCTGGATGCGTTCGCGGCGCATATCGTAAAAGCGCAGCACGAGGTTGGGGTCGCGGGCGAACGCTTCGGGCGTCGCGACATCCTCTACCCGGTGCTGTTCCCACAGCCCGCCGCGCCCATCATTGCTGCTGCGAAACGTATCAATGCCACTTTCGGCGCTGACACCCGCGCCGGTCAATATGACGATCCGCGACGGCACGCTCATCCGACGGTCGCGTCAGGCTGCGGGCGAATAATGCGAAAACAGGATGCAGCCGTCGCGGCTCGCCATGCGGTGATGCATTGTCCCCGCCGGCACCAGGATGGTGTCGCCGACCGAAAAGGTCCGTCCGCCCATCGTCACCGTGCCCGCAACGACGAGGATATGTTCGTCTTCGTCGCTGTCCTGCATATGATCATCCTCCACCGCGCCCGGCTCGCAGCGGAGCAGCAAACCCTTGCCGCCCCATAATGTTTTGCAGTCAATCCGGTCGTTGTGGACGACCCAATCGCCAGCGCCAAAAGGTTCGGCCGTGGCGACGGTGAAAGCCTTTTGCTCGGTATCCAGCGCGTGCGATATGCGGTCCCACATACCAGCCGTCGGGCTGGAATCAGGCCCGACGTCGAGCGCGGCGAGACGGCTTTCCTCTGCCGCGATCGCCCGGTCCAACGCCTTGTCATAGAGGCGCCGCGTCGCCGCGTCAGCACGTTCGGCAGGCGACAAAGCGCCCATGACAAAGGCGGTTGCTAGGTCCTGATGGTCCATTATCGGATCCTTATTCACTGGCATTTGCCGACGCGTCGTCGGTTGCCATGTCCACAAAACAGACGCCAGCCCCATCGGCGTCCATACATTGACGCAGCGACGATGTGCCGCGCCTGATCCAGCTTTTCACCGTACCCAGCGGTTGTCCCATATGGGCGGCCAGTTCGCTGTGACTCATGCCATAATGATACATTGTCGTTATCGCCTTCGCCTGTTCGACCGGCAGCCGCGCCAGACACTGGCGAAGGCGGTTGTCCGGCGGATCGACCGGATTCACGGAAAACGCCGCATCATCGAGCAGTTCGAGCGACGTCGCCGGCTTTCGCGCCCTGATCTGGTCGAGCGCGGTATTGCGCACGATGACGCTGAGCCAGCCGCGGGCGCTGCCGCGCGCCGGGTCAAATGCCCCGGCGACACGCCACAACCGCAAAAACGCCTCCTGCACCGCATCTTCGGCAGCCTCGCGGTCGCGCAACAACCGCAGAGCGATGCTGAGGGCGGTTCCGCCATAAGCATCGAAAACCGACCGAAAAGCCATGCGATCGCCGCTGCCGACGGCGACCAGCTGATCCTCAAGTGACATAACCACAACCCGCTCCGTCTGCGCGGAGCCATCCAGCCAGATTGGGCGGGCGCGATGCCGTGGTGCCATCAGCACCAGCAGGGCGACCCATCCGTCGTCATGACCACATCGCCCCCACGCAGGTCTGTCAGCTTACAAGGAATGGCGTCGCAGGCAAGGCATCACCACGCAGCCGGGGCGGGTGTACCGGCACCGTCGATATCTGGCTCTTGTCTCCATATCCGTGTTCCTCATCGTCGCGCCAACCGGCGCTCTTGGACCATGGGATCGCATACGCATGCCAGGTGCCTTTCGGATGCACCGCGCCCTTATGCTTCCATCGCCACCCTGTCCCGGCTAAAGCGAGGGGCATGACACGCATCGGCATTATCGGCAGCGCAGGGCGCATGGGGCAGGCGCTGATCGCCGCCATAACGCAGGCGGGGCACAGCCATGCCGGCGGTGTCGACCGCGATGATGATGCCGCCGCGCTTGCCGCCGTCAGCGACGCGCTGGTCGATTTTTCCGCGCCCGACGCGCTGGAGGGCAATCTCGAGGCCGCGCTGCTCCACAATTGCCCGATCGTTGTCGGAACCACCGGGCTGGCCGAACGCCATCACTGGCTGATCGACGAGGCGTCGCGGCGCATTGCGGTGCTGCAAACCGGCAACACGTCGCTGGGCGTGACACTGCTCGCCCATCTGGTGCGCGAAGCGGCGGGGCGGCTTGGCCCCGATTGGGATATAGAGATTGCCGAAACCCACCACCGCATGAAGGTCGACGCGCCGAGCGGCACCGCACTCTTGTTGGGCGACGCCGCCGCCGCTGCACGCGGCATGACGCTGTCCGGTCACAGCGAGCGCGGTCGCGACGGGGCGACCGGTGCGCGCCGGCCGGGTGCCATCGGCTTTGCGGTCCTGCGTGGCGGCAGCGTCGCCGGTGACCATAGCGTGCATTTCCTCGGCGAGAGCGAACGCATCACCCTCTCCCACCTCGCCGAAGATCGCAGCATATTCGCACGTGGGGCCATTCACGCGGCGATATGGCTGACCGGCAAGGCGTCGGGCCGCTATGCGATGAGGGATGTGCTGGGGTTGTGAGCGGAACAGAGCCGCCAAAACCTGCGCCCAAGCCAGCGCCGCGAAGGCGCAAGGCCGCACCGGCACAATCCACCCGCCCCGCCAATCTCGCGCACGGTCGCTGGCTGGGCGATTTCCCGGACCTAAGCCCCTTTGAACTGCAATTGGTCGCCGATTGCGCTGCGGGCGTCCCGTGCGGGGCTGAGGGCTATGAGTGGGGCGATCCGCTGCGCCCGACCGAAGAGAACGACGGCAATCGCATCCGTGGCGGTTTGATCCGATTCTTGTTGCTGGGTGGTGATGTCGAGCACCCGGTCCATGAATTGGCCGTCACGCTGTGTGGCGCATGGATTGTCGGCGATCTTAACCTGCGTCACGCGCAATGCGACCGGCACCTCAATCTGTGGCATTGCCATTTCGAAGTGGCGCCGATTCTCGTGTCAGCACGACTGACCGAACTTGCACTGTCGGGGTGCAGCATGCCCGCCCTCAACGCCGACGGCATCGTGGTGAAGGGGGATGTGTTCCTCGACCACGGCTTTTCCGCGAGCGGCAAGGTCCGCCTCGTCGGCGCGCAGATCGGCGGAAGTTTGGCGTGCGGCGGCGGGACATTTGCCGCGACCAGGGACAAGGATGGCGAGGCGCGTGGCGACGCCCTCAGCGCCGACCGTATCGTGGTGAAAGGCAGCATATTCCTCAACCACAGCTTTTCCGCGAGCGGCAAGGTCCGCCTCGTCGGCGCGCAGATCGGCGGAAGTTT
>CAZAWL010000106.1:0-1221 GCA_964488705.1 uncultured Sphingopyxis sp. | reverse complement strand
GGCGTGCAGCGGCGGGACATTTGCCACGACCGTGGACAAGGATGGCGAGGCGCGTGGCGACGCCCTCAGCGCCGACGGCATCGTGGTGAAGGGCTCCCTGATGGTGCGTGGAAGCAAGGTGAGCGGGCCGATCAGCCTTGCCAACGCAAAATGCGACGGGTTGATTGACCGGGGCTTTGTGTGGCCTGACGGCCTGACGCTCGACGGGTTCGATTATAACCGTATTTCCGATGGACCGACCGACGCTAAAACCCGGATCGCGTGGCTCCATAAGCAGCAAGCGCGATTTTTGACCAAAGAGCATTTTTGCCCCCAACCGTGGGAACAATTGACCCATGTATTGCGTAAAACCGGCCACACCGCCGCCGCCACGGAAGTCGCCATCGCTAAACAGCGAGCAATGCGATCCGCAGAGCAAATTGGCGTGCGTGAGCCCAACCCGCGCTACACCGGCAGGCGGTTGACCATCGACCGATGGTGGGTCGATGCTGGCAACCGTGTGTCGCGCGGCTGGCACCGCGCCTATGGCCTGATCGCCGGCTATGGCCACCGCCCCGCAGACATCATTGCATGGATGGTCGGCCTGTGGTTGTTTTTTGCCATATTTTATGGCTTTGCCGCATGGGGCGGCATCATGGCACCCGCCAGCGCCGACGTCATCATGCACGAACAGCTGCACAGCGACATTGGCGCCGACAGTCATGACAGCAGTCGGTGCGGCATCCGCTACGAGGTCAATCCGCCGCAATATTGGCCAGCCTGCGCCGCTTTGCCCTCCGAATATACGACGTTCAATCCTGCGGTATATTCTCTCGACCTTATCCTGCCCCTGGTCGACCTGGGACAGGAAAGCAGCTGGGCCCCGTCCGCGACCTACACCGACTCGGGTGGAGAGATGCAGTGGCTGTGGTGGGGCATGGGCATACGCGCATTGATGTGGTTCGAAATTTTGTTCGGCTGGTTTGCCAGTTTGATGTTCGTCGCCATCGTTTCACGCCTGGTCGACAAGGACTGATTGGTCTTGCCATGAACCGCGCCGCCATCTTTGAATTTTTCCGCATATTGGCGGAGCTCGACCCGCATCCGGAAACCGAGCTGGCGTTCGGCAATCATTATCAACTGCTGGTCGCGGTGGTGCTGTCGGCGCAGTCAACCGATGTCGGCGTCAACAAGGCGACGCGGGCGCTGTTTGCGGACGTGCGCGATCCCGCGGCGATGCTG
>CAZAWL010000105.1:0-7021 GCA_964488705.1 uncultured Sphingopyxis sp. | reverse complement strand
ACCCTAATGTCTGGGAACGGCACGAGCCGCGAGCCGCTACTTGTAACCGGGGCCCGTCATAGCCATATCACCTAAACGCTGTTGCGCTTTACCGAACGCAGAATTGTCCGGCGGTGTCTCTTTACAATCAGAAATTCATTTGGTTGGTTTTCCTGAGGCAGGAAACACTATCGCCGTGACCGGATCTTTGACAGCCGGGCATGCGCGGTCCGGTGGAGGCCTGTCGCATGATCGCCTATTTTCTCCTCATTCACCGCTACCCCGAGCAATTCAAACGCCTTTTTAAGGCGATATACCTGCCCGGGAACCAATATGTCGTTCATGTCGATAAAAGCGCCGGCACGAAACTGGCGAAAAATATTCTGTCATTTCTGGAGCCATACCAGGGCGTAGAAATCCTCGAGCCGCAAGACGCGCTATGGGGCGGATACAGCCTTGTGGATGCGGAACTTCGCGGCATGGAACGCCTGCTGGAAATGGATAGCCGCTGGACGCATTATATCAACCTGTCGGGCCAGGACTTTCCGCTCAAAAGTCAGGACTATATTCGCCAGTTCTTTGCCGCCAACCCCGGCAAGCAGTTCATTCGCGCGCTCGACCAACGCAAGCAGCGGCCGGACACAATGAACCGGGTGAGCCATTTGTTCGTCGAGGCGGACGGAAAAATGAACATTACCGGCCTGCCGCGGCCCTATCTCAGCGGGGACACACCCTATATCGGGACGCAGTGGAAAGCCGTGACGCGCAGTTTCTGCGAATATGTCTGTCACGATCCGCGTGCCGACCGGTTCAAGGCCTTCTATCGTCACAGCTTCATCGCCGATGAAGCCTTTTTCCAGACCGTGATGATGAACAGCGGTAATCACGGCATCGTCATGAACGACGATCTGCGGATGATCGAATGGGTGCCTGATGGCGACATAAAGCTGCGCCCGCGCAATTTCCGTGCCGGCGACATCGCAAAGCTGCGTAAAAGCACCGACCTGTTTGCGCGCAAATTCGACGGCGAGGATGACGCGGCCATCCTGACTTTGCTTGAGCATCATCTGAAATCCGCAGCGGCCAATAGCTATCGCGCGGTCAGTCCTGCTCAACAGATCGGCGCAAGCGAGGGCGAACGGGAACTGGTTCCCGCCTGACGGCCACAAACGCATTTTTTGACACCGGTTTTGGAAGGACAAATTCATGGCTAAATCGCAAAAGAAGTCGAATCGTGAAATTCGCAAACCTAAGGCCGAAAAGCCAAAGGCCGGCGCAGCCAGCCCTGCCGAAAAGCGTGGGGTGGTCCCCGGGCTTGAGAACATGAAACGCTAGCGCCGTCCGCATGCGCCTTACCGCAGCCTTTTGCCGAGAGCAGGAATCGCTACAGCGCATCAAGGCTGCTGACGCGCCGCTGGAAAACAGCAGGAAAATCGCACTCGGTGCTGCAAAGGTGTGGGCAGCGGAAGCCATTCTGGCGGAACAGCGCGATTCAAAACAAACGCCGCTCGACCGGCTCGACACCGACATCACGGAAGAATTTGCACGAGAAGCCAGGGCCGAAGGCGTTGGCTGATGTCGCCGATCTAAACCGTGTTCGATTTTGACTGAATCGCAATCGCGGTCCAGTGCCGTTGTCTTGGCGCGATGCGTGCGTTGGACGCATTCTGCCCCCGAGCCGTTCGGTGTGTCCACCTCACTCGAAATCGCTCTGATCAAGCGTCCCGGCTACCCCTTTGCCAAAGCATAGGCCTGGGTGCCGCGGGTGATGACATCGTCACCATCGACGATGTCGGCAATGGCAATGTCGGGCTGCGCCTCCAGCCGCGTATAGAGCGGCGCAAAATCGGTATCGATGGTGGTGCGCAACAGCTGGTCAAAGCTGTCGATGACAAAATAATTCTGTTGAAAATCGTCGATGCGATAGTCGGTCCGCATGATGCGTTCGAGGTCAAAGCCGATGCGGTTGGGGCTGGCATCGTCGAGCGCAAAAATACTCTCGCCATAGCTGGAGACGATGCCCGCGCCATAGATGCGCAAGGCCCCCGCTTCGCGAACCAACCCGAACTCGACCGTATACCAGTATAGCCGCGCCAGTTTGTGCAGCGCGCCAAAGCCGAGGCTGCGCAGGCCGCCCTTGCCATAAGCCTGCATATAGTCGGCGAACACGGGGTCGGCGAGCATCGGGACATGGCCGAACACATCGTGGAACACGTCGGGTTCCTGCAGATAGTCGAGCTGATCGGCGCGGCGGATGAAATTGCCCGACACAAAACGGCGATTGGCGAGATGGTCGAAAAACACATCATCCGGGACCAGTCCCGGCACCGCCACCACCTGCCACCCGGTCGCGGCCATCAATCGTTCGTTGAGTTCGGCAAAGTCTGGGATGCCCGGTCGGTCCAGCCGCAGCACGTCTAGCCCGCGCAGGAACGCGTCAGCGGCCCGGCCCGGCAACATCGCCGACTGGCGGGCGAACAACGTGTCCCACACCGCATGTTCGGCATCCGAAAACCGGTCCCAGTCCTGATCAATCGTCCAGTCGAGCCGCGCGCCGGGAGGCAGGCTGCTATGGACGTGGGAGTCGATCTGTGCTGCTGGTGGTTGCATGACTGATCTATAAGCGAAATTGTCCAAGGCGCACAACCGGGCGAGCGGCGCAGCGCCACCGCCAGATTGACTCAGGGCAGAATTAGACTAGTGCCCTCCCCCCAATGCGGCGGATAGCAGCCAATTGCGCAGTGGATGGCACGGGCTGCCAATCGGCGGCCGGCGAGGGAAGGGAAATAGCGCGTGGGAATATTTTCCAGTGCCGCGGCTTGGCCGATTGCCCTCGCGCTCGGCACCAGCCCCATCGCGGTCCAGACCACTATCCCGCCGGGCGAAGATGGCACCGCCATGGCGACCAGCAGACTGGTCGGCGGCATCCTGTCCTATAGCCGCTGGCCGTCGCAACCCGACCCGGTCCGGCTGTGCGTCGCGGGAACGTCAACCCGAGCAGCATTGCTGGGCGACGTCCAGTTGGCAAGCGGCGCGCGGATCAACCTGAGCCGCCGGGCGCCATCGGCGGTCACCGCCGAACAATGCGATGCGCTGTTCATCGGCGCGATGGCACCGCCCGACCGCGCCCGGTTGATAAGCCGGCTCGGCACTGCGGCCATCGTCACGCTGACCGACGATGACCCGGCCTGCGAATTTGGCGCCATGTTCTGCCTGCGCCAGACCGCAGAGGGGCTGAGCTTTGACCTCAACATCGGGGCAGTTTCGCGCAGCCGCGTGCGCATTGACCCGCGCGTGCTCGCTCTGGGCCGTCGCGCCGGGGGGCGGCCATGACGGCGACGGAGAGACACGACGTGGCCGACGCAACCGGCGTACGGTTCGGGCGGTTGCTGACGCGATCCTTTGCGCTGGTTGCGGTGCTCGGCGTGTCGGCGGCGCTGATCGCGGTGCTGACCACCGGGCTGGTACTGCAACGGACCTACGCCCGCGACAATTTGCAGCTGATGGCGCAACAGGCCGTCTATTCGGCGGAAATTCCGATTGTTTTCAATGACCGCAACGGGCTGGCCCGCTCACTCGCGCCGATTATAGACAGCGACACTGTGGCCGCCATCCGCGTCGTCGGTGCCGATGGCACGACATTGCTGGATACGTCCGGACCCGAGGCCGCACCATCATTCAGCCTCGTCCCCGAATTCCTGATGCCGGGCACGATCATCCTGCCGGTAACCACCGGCGGCTCGCAAATCGGCGCGGTCCACCTGACCGGCAGCGGCGTTGGCGTGACCCGCCTGTTCATTGCCAGCATCATCGGCGCATTGTTGTGCATGGGCGCGATTGTGCTCAGCACGATGGTCATTGCCCGGCGGCTGCGCCGCGCCTTGATCGAGCCGATCGAACGGATCGCGCAGGTCGCGCACGATGTGCGCGCCGACGGCGATTTCTCGCGCCGGGCACCGGGGGCAGAG
Source organism: uncultured Sphingopyxis sp. (assembly GCA_964488705.1). GTDB lineage: Bacteria > Pseudomonadota > Alphaproteobacteria > Sphingomonadales > Sphingomonadaceae > Sphingopyxis. The sequence goes on along the minus strand of CAZAWL010000105.1, from coordinate 3,074 downwards.
GTTGCCGAAGTCGACGCGCTGGCGAGCGACATCAACGCGCTGCTGGGCCAGTTGCAGGACTGGCAGGGACAGGTCACGAGCACGCACGAGGCGCTGCTCCACCGTGCCAGTTTCGACCCGCTGTCGGGCCTGCCCAACCGCGCCACATTTACCGAACGCGCCCGCAACGCTTTGCGGGCCGCCCACCGCACCGGTGGCCGCGTCGGCATATTGTTCATGGACGGCGACAATTTCAAAGCGACCAACGACCGTTTCGGGCATGCCGCGGGCGATCGGATGATCGCGCAGATCGGTGCGCGCGTGCCGCAATTGCTGCGCGTGGGCGATGTCGTTGCCCGCATGGGCGGCGACGAATTCGCGGTACTGATCCACCATATCGAACAGGAAGGCGACGTCGAATCGGTCGCCACGCGCATCGAAGAGGTGATGCAGCAACCCGTACAGGTGACGGAGGAGGACAGCGTCGTGGTCGGCCTCAGCATCGGCACGGCGATCTTTCCCGACGACGGGGATGATGTCGAACAGCTGATCCAGACCGCCGATGACCGGATGTATGCGGCGAAGAAACAACGAAAGTCCGGCCCATAGGGTCAGGGGCCTCGATCACGCGACCAAAAAACGGGAACACACGCCATGACCACATTGACCGCCACGTTGCGCCACCGTGCAGCGGCCCTTTTGCTCCTGCTGGGCTTGGCGCTGACGGCATGTCAGACCAGCCCTGCACCGCGCGGCTTTTCGTCGGAACAGGTCGCGCTCTTGCGCGCGGAGGGATTTGTGGAAACCGAGGATGGTTGGCAATTGTCGCTGGCGGAACAGCTATTGTTCGACGTCGACAGCAGCAGCGTCCAACCGACGATGCAGGCCAGCCTGACGCGCCTGGCAAACGGGCTGCTCCAGGTCGGGATCCGCGCCGCGCGGGTAGAGGGCCATACCGATTCCACCGGCAGCCACGCCCATAATCAACAATTGTCGGCCGAACGGGCGCGGAGCGTCGCGGCGGTGTTACAGGCCCATGGTTTTGCCGCTGCTGACCTCGCGGTGCGCGGCTGGGGCGAAACACGACCCGTCGCCGACAATGGCACAGCCGAGGGGCGACGCGACAATCGCCGCGTCGTCATCATCGTTTCGGCCCTTTAGAGCCTGATCGCCTTTGTCTGAAGCGCCCTGCGCTCCTCACACAGACATGCATCAGGCTCCGTCCAAATTCGCGCGCCCTACTCGGCGGGGTCTTTCGTCACCTTGCGTGTCCAAGGATAGGCGAGCTGCGCCAGATAGCCCGTCGGCACTTTTTCGGGCACGCCATAATTTTCCGGCCAGCGCCCCGGCGGCAGGTGGAATGTTCCGAACAGCTTATCGAGCCATGGAAAATGGATCGCGAAATTGACGTCGAACGCCTCCGCCTCCAGCCCATGATGCCAGTGGTGGAAACGCGGCGTCGCAATCCAGTGCCCCAGCCGGTCGAAATCCCCGCCGACATTGGCGTGGAGCAGCGACGACCAGACATAGACGAAACCGATATAGGCCTGCATCACCGACGGGCTGAACCCCAGCGTGAACAGCGGCAGCGATGTGATGGCGCGCAGCAGGATGATCTCCACGAAATGCATCCGTGACCCCGCCAGCCAGTCCATCGCCTTGGCACTGTGGTGGATGGCGTGGAAACCCCACAGGAACGGGACCTTATGGAACAGGCGGTGATACCAATATTGCGCGAGGTCGGAGACAATCAGGACGATGACGAACTGGACCAGCCAGGGCAGCGACGCCACCCCGGCACGAAACGCGTCCCAGTTCGACGTATTGGCATTGACGATGGCCTGCGGCGCGAGCGCGAGAAAGCCGAGGATTTGCACAAACATGGTGCTGACGAGGTAGTAGAACAGGTCCTCGCGCCATTCGGTGCGGAACAGGCGCTGTTCGCGCCGGTGCGGAAAGGCGCGTTCAAACGGGGCGAACATGAACCCCGTCGCCAGCAGGTTCACGACGAAAAAGTCGAGGCCAAAGAAAATGCCCCAGTCCGCCGTGTCGCGGGCCGAAACATTCGACCCGCCGAGCAGGGCCGCACCGATGCCGATCATCAGCGCGGTCAGCCCCAACGCCTTGCGCGGACGCAACAGCAGGCTGAGCAGGGCCAGCGCATAGCTGGCCAGCAACACACCATGGACGAGCACGCGAAAGCCCGACCAGTTTTTGACGATTTCGAGTTCGGGCGTCGCGAACCATTCGGGGTAGCGCAGCGCGACGACAAGCCCGAGGCCGCTCAGGGCAAAGAGCAGCGCGAAAAAACCCGACAGCCAGCCGCTGCCAAAACGCCGCACTTCGCGCGGCGATTCGAGGTCGCGCATCAGCTTGTCGAACATGGTTACCCCCCGGTTTCGGCGACAATGGCGGCCCACGCCGCCTCGTCAATCACAGTAATGCCAAGCTCTTGCGCCTTCTTTAACTTGGACCCGGCGCCCGGTCCGGCAACGACAAGGTCGGTTTGCGCAGAGACGCTGCCCGCCGCCTTTGCCCCCAACGCCTCGGCCTGAGCCTTGGCCTCATCTCGGCTCATCGTTTCAAGCTTGCCGGTAAAGACGATGGTCTTGCCGTTCCATGCGCTGGCGCGCACCGCCACCACATAAGGCGGCGGCGACACTTCGCGAAGCAGGTCGTCCCACAGTTCCTGATTATGCGGTTCGTGGAAAAAATCGCCCAGCGCCTCGACAACTGCGGGTCCGATGCCGTCGATCGCGGTCAACGCCGCCACCGCATCCGCATCGCCGCCATGCGCCCGTTCGGCCTGATCGCGTAGCGACGGCAGCGTCACAAACCCCTTCATCAGATCGCGCGCGGTCACCGCGCCGACATGGCGGATGCCGAGGCCAAACAGCAACCGCGCCGCATCGGGCGCGCGCTTGGCCTCTATCGCGGCCAGCAAATTGTCGACCGACTTGTCCTGCCACCCTTCGCGGGCGAGCAGGGCCTCGCGGTGCCGGTGCAGGCGAAAGATATCGGCAGGCCCGTTGTCGGGCCAGCCCAGCCCGAGAAATTCGGCAATCGTCTTTTCGCCCAGCCCCTCCATGTCGAGC
>CAZAWL010000104.1:0-7093 GCA_964488705.1 uncultured Sphingopyxis sp. | reverse complement strand
GGTATTGTCGACTCCGCGTCCGCAAAGCTTTCCGACGATCGCGATAGCATCCGCCACCGGCTGGTCGTCTAATGCCGCACCGACGGCGGCCCCCGGCCTCGCGGTGGCGCGCTTTGCCACCGGGCTGGACCATCCGCGCAACCTTTACGTCCTGCCCAATGGTGACGTGCTGGTGGCCGAAACCAATGCCCAAGCGCGCGAAAGCAGCGGGCTGGAGGCGTGGTTCGCACGGCGCATACTCGGCCAGGCCGGTGCCGCTGTTCCGTCGGCGGATCGCATAACCCTGTTGCGCGATGCTGATGGCGACGGGGTGGCGGAGCTCAAAACGCCGTTCCTGACCGATCTGACCTCACCCTATGGCATGGCATTGGTGGGCAACACGCTCTACGTCGCCAACACCGACGCGCTGATGGCCTATGACTATGTCCCCGGCGCAACACGCATCACCACCGCCGGGCGCAAGATCATCGACTTGCCGGCGAGCGGCAGCAATTCGCACTGGACCAAAACGCTGGTCGCCAGCGCCGACGGGCGCAGCCTGTTCGTCGGCATCGGCTCCAACAGCAATATTGCCGAACGCGGCCTCGCCTGGGAACGCGGGCGCGCGCAGGTGATAGAGGTACGACCCGACATCAATTACAAACGGCCTTTTGCGACCGGATTGCGCAACCCGTCAGGTCTCGCCATCCACCCCCAGACCGGGGCGCTGTGGGCCAGCGTCAATGAACGCGACATGCTGGGGTCGGACATGGTGCCCGACTATATGGCCGAACTGGATCTTGGCGATTTCTTTGGCTGGCCCTGGTATTATTGGGGCGGCTTTGTCGATGACCGGGTCGAAGAACCGGACAGTGACGACCGCCGTGAATATGTCGCCCGGCCGGACTATGCGCTGGGCGCGCACGTTGCCCCACTGGGTATGAGCTTTGTCACCAATCCGGCGCTGGGTGCGCCATGGGCCAATGGTGCGGTGGTGGCGCTGCACGGGTCGTGGAACCGTAATCCGCGTGCCGGTTACAAGGTGGTGTTCGTGGCGTTCAGGCCCGATGGCAAACCGGCTGACGCGTTGCCGCTCGACATATTGACCGGCTTTGTCAACGCTGCGGGGGAGGCGATGGGGCGGCCCGCCGACGCCCGTCAGGCCCGCGACGGGTCGCTGTTGGTGGCGGACGATGTCGGCAACATCATCTGGCGAGTAACGCGCGCCCAGCCGGCCGCCGCTGCGCCATAAAGCGTTTCGGAGTGGGGTGGTTCGTCCTCGCTGGCGATCGCGCTAGCGGCTAATCATCCTCCGGCCCGAGTGTGGCGTCGAGGTCGCGGGGGCGGACGAACAGCGTCAGCCGGCCGGTACGCATGTCAACATCGCCCCAGCTTGCGACATCCAGTTCGATTGTCGCCAGCGCGGCGGTGGGAAATTTTTCTTCGGCCAGATCACGCAGTGGCGACGATCCATCGTCGGGTACCAAGTCGAGGATGAGGTCCTCCATCCCCGGATTATGGCCGACCATCAGCACCCGTTCGTCCGCGTCATCGAGGTCGCGCAGACAGTCGATCAATGTTGCCGAGGAAGCGAGGTAGATGCGCCGGTCCCAATGGACCTCCATCGTCCCCAACCCGGCGGCGGGCTGAAACAGGTCCAGCGTCTCGGTGCACCGCACCGCGGGGGATGACACGATGGCATCGATGCCAAGGCCGATGGACGTCGCATGTTCGCCCATCAGCCGCGCCGCCCGCTCGCCCCGGCTGTTGAGCGGGCGGTCATAATCACGCGCCACCGGGTCATCCCACCCCGACTTGGCATGGCGCAATAATGTCAGGCTTTTCATCGCTGCCCCTCCTCATCCTCCGGCCGGTCACACGGCGCCGATTCGTGTCGACGTCACCCATCATGACGCATAGCTGCGCCTTGTGTAACAGGCTGGTTTGCACCCGGCCAAGGATTATCGGCGATATGCTCCAGCGCGGCCTCCAGCGGTAATCGCAGCACCGGCGTTGCCGATGGAAAACTGCTGATCAGGCGTGACGGCGTCGCGGCGGACAAAAGGACAAAGCGGCCATGGTCGTCGTGGCGGCGGATCAGGCGGCCAAATGCCTGGGCCAGCCGCGCCCGCACCAGGTCGTCGTCATAGCGCGAGCCACCCATGACGAGCCGCCGTGCGCCATGCAGCACCGTCGGTTTGACCCATGGCACGCCCTCGAGAATGACCATGTTGAGCGACTGTCCCGGCACATCGACGCCGTCGCGCAACGCATCCGTTCCCAACAGCGAAGCGCGCGGGTCGTCGCGAAACATGTCGACCAGCGTTCCGGTGTCGATAGGGTCGACATGCTGGGCGTGGACGGTCAGCCCGGCGCGCGCCAGATGGTCGGCAATGCGGGCATGCACCGCGCGCAACCGGCGGATGGCGGTAAACAGGCCGAGCACGCCGCCACCGGCCACCTCGATCAGCCGGGCATAAGCGGCCGCAAGCGCCGCGACATCGCCGCGCCGGATGTCGGTAACGATCAGCACTTCGCTTTGGCGGGCATAATCGAACGGGCTTGGCGCCTCGAAATGCGCGGGTCGGCGGATCAGATGGTTGGCGCCGCAGCGCGCATCGGCCCGGTCCCAGTCGCCCAGCGCCAATGTGGCCGATGTTACCAGCACGCCATGCGCGGGTGACAGCACGACGTCGGCTAGCGGCACCGTCGGGTCGAGCCAGCGACGCTGAATGCCGATGTCGATTTCGCGGCCCTCGATGCGGTCGACGGCGAGCCAGTCGATCATCGCCGGGTCGGCCGGCCCACCGACGCGGGCCAGCAGTGCCAGCCAAGCGGTCAGCGTTTCGCACCGCAGGTTGAGGCTCGCCGTCGCGCCCTCGATCCGCCCGCGCGCCTGCGTGTCGAGCCAGTCCGGCGGCTCATCGAGCAATTGCGCCAGCCGCTGCGACAGTTTCATCAGCGGGCGCAACAGGCTGTCGATCGCCTCTGCCGTTGCGCTCGCGGCGGCAACCAGCGGCCCGGACGGGTTGATCAGCTCCGCCTCCAGCCCGTAACCCGCGTCCCCGCCCGGCGTGTCTGCCGAATTGTCGAGTGCATAAACCTGCGTCCGCACTGCGGCGAGCAGCGTTTCGACCGGGCCGTCCGGGTGTGCCTGGCCGATGCGCTGCAGCCACCCGTCGGCAGGCAGCGCACAGGCCGCCACCCGGGCTGCTTCGATGGCGTCGGCCCCTTCGTCGTCATAGCTGGCGACGTCGGACAGGCGTGCCGCCAGGCCGCGCCTGCGCCCGCGGGCATTACCCTCCGGCCCTATCACCCAGCGGCGGATTTCGATCGCTTCCTGTCCCGTCAGGCTGGTGGCGAAAATCGAATCGGCGGCATCGAATAGGTGGTGCCCCTCGTCAAAGATCAGCCGGGTCGGCGGCGCATCGCCGTCGCGACCGCGCGCGGCATTGACCATGGTCAGTGCGTGGTTGGCGATAACGATATCCGCCCCCTTGGCCGCCCGAACCGACCGCTCGATGAAGCAGCGCCGCCAATGCGCGCAGCCGGCATAGACGCACTCGCCGCGCCGGTCGCTGAGCGCGGTCGCGCCCGCACGACGGAACAGCGTAGTCAACCATCCCGGCAAATCGCCACCGACCATGTCGCCGTCGCGGCTATACACGGCCCAGCGCGCGACCAGCCGGGCAAAGATGGCGGCCCGGCCCGAAAACCCGCCTTGCAGCGCATCCTCAAGATTCAGCAGGCAGAGGTAGTTTTCGCGGCCCTTGCGCACGACGACACGGGCGCGATGGTCGTCGGTGCTGGCATAAAGCCGCCGCGTTTCGCGTGCCAGCTGGCGCTGCAGATTCTTGGTATAGGTCGACACATGGACGGTGCCGCCCGAACCCGCCGACCATATCGCCGCAGGCGCGAGATAGGCGAGCGTCTTGCCGATGCCGGTGCCCGCTTCGGCGACCAGCATGTTGGGCGCGCCCCTGACTTCGCGTGGCGCGAAAATGCCCGTCACCGCGCGCGTCAGTGCCACTTGGCCATCGCGGGCCTCGCCGCCGCTGCTCTGTGTCAGCGCATGTAACCGTGCTGCGGCATCGTCGGGTGACGGGTCAATCGGTCGCGGGGCAGGGCGCGGCGGTGCGTCTTCCCATTCAGGCAGCATGGCAAACAGGCTGGGCTCGCCGCGCGGCGGCACCGCCAACCGTGCCGTCACCTCGGCTGCCCAGTTCCACCGCGCCCGTGCCAGCCCCTGTGCCGCATCCCACGCACCCTGCCGTTCGGGCCATTGCGGGTCTTCCAGCGTCGCGAGCATCTGTTGCGCCATCGTGCGGATCAGCTGCGGCAATGCCGCATCATCAGCATCGTCGACGGGCAACCCCAGCGCCTGCGCCAGCCCGGTCGGCGTCGGCACTGCAAAGCGGGCCGGGTGCACAAATGCAAACAGCTCGAGCAGGTCGAGGCCAGACAGGTCGGCATAGCCGAGGCGCTGTGCGACAATCGGCGCGCCCACCAGGATGACAGGCGTTTCGGCCACCAGCTTTATCGCATCGCGCCGGTCAATCTGACGGCAGGTCCCCGACCGGTCCATCAACCAGATGCCGGCATGGCTGGCGTGCAAGGCGGGGTAGGAAAGCGTCGCTTTGGGCGGTCCAGATGGGGGCGGCGGCACGGGTACGGTCGCTATGCCGCGCACGGAACGAAAAGTAAACATGGACGCGGACCATGGCGGCCATAGTGCCGGTTGGTGCTGCCACCCTCTTGCGTCTGACGCCGCAAAGCCGCAAGGAACCGGCGTTATGAACGACATTACCCCTGAAATGATGGCCGCAGCAGCGCAGACGTCAAAGGCCTGGCCGTGTGAGGAGGCGCGCCGACTGGTCAAGCGTTGGCCGACGGGCAAGCCGGCCGAACTGGGCCCGATGCTCTTTGAAACCGGCTATGGACCGTCGGGTTTGCCGCATATCGGCACCTTTCAGGAGGTGTTGCGCACGACGATGGTGCGCCACGCCTATGCCGCATTGGTCCCCGGCGCGGCGACACGGCTGGTGGCGTTTAGCGATGATATGGACGGCCTCAGGAAAGTGCCGGACAATGTGCCCAATCAGGCGATGCTGGCGCAGCATCTGGGAAAGCCGCTGACAGCGATTCCAAACCCGTTCGATACCGACCATGACAGTTTTGCCGCGCACAACAATGCGATGTTGCAGGCGTTTCTCGACCGGTTCGGATTCGACTATGAATTTGTCAGTTCAACCGACCAGTACCGGTCCGGCGCGTTTGACGATGCGCTGCGGAATGTGCTGCGCAATTATGACGCAATCATGGGCGTCATGCTGCCGACACTCAGGGCAGAGCGGGCGGCGACATACTCCCCCATCCTGCCCATCAGCCCGACGTCGGGCGTGGTGTTGCAGGTGCCGGTCAGCGTGGTTGACGCCGACGCCGGTATCGTCCGCTTTGACGATGGCGAGACGATGGTCGAACATTCGATATTGTCCGGCGGCGCAAAGCTGCAGTGGAAAGTGGACTGGGCGATGCGCTGGGTCGCGCTCGGCGTCGATTATGAAATGTATGGCAAGGATCTGACCGACAGCGGGGTGCAATCGGGCAAGATTGCGCGCATCCTCGGCGGGCAAAAGCCGGAGGGTCTGATTTACGAGCTGTTCCTTGACGAACGGGGCGAAAAAATCTCCAAATCAAAGGGTAACGGCCTCAGTATCGACCAATGGTTGACCTATGGGACGCAGGAAAGCCTCGGCTTTTACATCTACCGCGAACCGCGGTCGGCGAAGTCGCTGCATATCGGTGTCATCCCGCGCGCCGTCGATGAATATGAACAATTCCGCGCCAGCTATGCCGCGCAGGATTTGGACAAGCGGCTGGGTAATCCGGTCCATCACCTGCACAATGGCGCCGTTCCGGAGGACGGTCCACCCGTCAGCTTTGGTCTGCTGCTCAATCTGGCCGGCGTATTGGGCGCCAACGCCACGGCGGATCAGGTGTGGGCCTATCTCGGCAATTATGTCAGCGGGGCGAGCGCCGCGACCCATCCTGCGCTCGATGCGCTGATCGGCCATGCGCTGGCGTATAATCGGGACTATGTTGCCCCGACGCTGAACCGTCGCGCACCCGTTGGCGGCGAAGTGGCTGCGCTTGCTGCGCTCGATGCAGCGTTGGCGGCAATGGGTGACGCTGCCGGTGCCGAGGACATCCAGACGGCCGTCTATGAAATCGGCAAGGATGAAGCTTTTGGCTTTGCCAGCCTGCGGGACTGGTTCAAGGCGCTGTATGAGATATTGCTGGGCAGCGAACAGGGGCCGCGCATGGGCAGTTTCATTGCACTCTATGGCATCGCCAACACGCGGGCGCTGATCGCCGAGGCGTTGGAAGGCGTGGCCGCATGACCGTCATCTCGTCGCGCATCTATCGCGACGGGCGGCTGCTGGCCGAGGTGGATCCTTTGACCGCCTGCCCGGTGCTGGACAGCAACAGCGATTTTATCTGGATCGGGCTGCACGAACCCGATGACGCGACGCTGACCCAGATCAGCCAGAATTTCGGCTTGCATGAACTGGCAGTCGAAGATGCGCTGGACCCAAAGCATCTGCCAAAGACCGAAGTCTATGGTGACCATCTGTTCGTCGTGGCGCGTACCATGCACCTCGAAGGAGCGGATGGCGAACAACGCATCGCCTATGGCAACACGGCGGTATTTGTCGGCCGCAATTTTGTCATCACCATCCGCCACGGTTCCGACCGCGGCCATGCGCCAGTGCGCGCACAGCTCGAATCGACACCCTGGCTGCTGAAAAACGGGCCGGACTATGTCCTCCACGCGATCCTCGATTTCATCGTCGATGGCTATTTTGACGTGATCGACAAGGTGGAGGAACAGGTGCTGGAGATGGAGGACAGGAGCCTCGATAATTTCCTCGATCGCGCGGCGACCTCTCGCCTGTTCCTGCTGCGCCGCGATCTGTTCCGGCTGTCGCGGATTCTCGGCCCCATGGAGGATTTGGCGAACCGGTTCATCAACATCGACCTGCCGCAGATCGACCATGACATCGACCCCTATTTCCGCGACCTTGCCGACCATGTCCGGCGCGTGAATTACCGG
>CAZAWL010000103.1:0-7139 GCA_964488705.1 uncultured Sphingopyxis sp. | reverse complement strand
TCACCTTTTTCCGTCGTATCTTCTCCTCCCGATTCGGGACCATCGGTGCACTCGCCTTTCTGGTGATGATCGGTTTTGCCTTTGCTTTATCCGACGTGACGGGTTCTATGGGCAATGCGTCGACGGTCAGCACCGGCAATGTGGCCAGCGCTGGCGGGCGTCAGATCAGCACCGTCGAGGTTCGGCAGCGGATCCAGCGGGCATTTCAGGCCGCCCAACAACAGCAACCCGGCCTGACCATGGAGCAATTTCTCGCCGATGACCGGCTGGAGACGATTGTTCGCGAAATGGCGGAAATATCGTCGCTCGAACAATTTGCGCGCGCCCACGGCATTGGCATCGACGCGGAAAGCATCGACGCCTTGATCAACAGCAATCCCGCCTTTGCCGGCCCTGACGGTAGCTTTAGCCAGCAAGTGTTCGAGGCTGAATTGACGAACCAGGGTCTGACCGCGCGGCGACTGCGCGAGGAATTGCAAAGCCAGTTCATTGTACGCCAGCTGGTTGCCCCGGTCGGCCAGATCGCGGGTGTGCCGCGTTCGGTGACCCTGCCCTATGCCTCGCTGTTGCTCGAACGGCGCCAGGGCCAGGCCGTTTTTGTGCCGGCATCGCGCTTTGCGCCCACGGCGGCTCCGACCGATCAGCAATTGGCGACCTATTATCGCGGCCAGCGGGCGCGCTATACGCTGCCTGAACGTCGCGCTATCCGCTACGCCATCGTCGACGACAGTTCGCTGGGCACACTCGCGCCAGTCACGCCGGCCGAGATTCAAGCGGAGTACACGGCCAATGCGGCGGAATATGCGGCGCGCGAAACCCGGCAGATCACCCAGGTCATCGCGGGGACCCGTGAATTGGCGAACCGCATCGCAACCGCCGTGCGCGGGGGGCAAAGCCTGACCGCCGCCGCCAGCGCGGCCGGGTTGTCCGCGTCGAGTGCCACCGCACAGAATCGCGAGCAATTTGGCGCGAGCACGAATGTAGCAGCGGCCAACGCCGTCTTTACCGCGACGCGCGGCGCAGTGGTGGGGCCGATTCAGGTGCCGCTGGGCTGGATCGTGATCCGTATCGACAATATCACCGGGACCCCGGCCCGCAGCCTCGCGCAAGTCACGCCCGAACTCACCGAGCGGCTGACGGTGCGCCGTCGGCAGGAGGCGATGGTCGACCTCTATAATGGCATACAGGATTCGCTGAATGGCGGGGCAAGTGTGACCGATGTCGCCGGCGAACGCCGTTTGCAGTTGGTGACAACGCCAGCGCTCCAGGCGAATGGCACGGCACCGGACCAGCCCGGCTTTGCGCTTGACCCGCGCCTGCGGCCCATCATCGCGGCTGCATTTCAGGCGCATGAAGGCGACCCGGCGCAAGCGGTGACGATCGAGGAAAACCGCGTTTTCGCGATCGTCGACGTGGCGGGCACGACGGCCGCTGCGCCGCCGCCCATCGCGTCTGTGCGTGATCGCGTTGTGGCCGATTGGCGCCAGGCGGAGGGCGCTCGCGCGGCGCGGGATCGTGCGCGGACGATTCTCGCGGCGGTTGAGGACGGGCAGACACTCTCTGCGGCGGCAACGGCTGCGGGAACGCCGGCCAGCGTCCAGAACATCGGCGGTATTCGCATCAACCTCAGCTCCAGCCCGCAGGGCGTGCCGCCAGAGATTGCCTTGCTGTTCAGTATGGCCCGGGGCACGGCCAAGACACTCGAACTGCCGGGCAATAGCGGCTGGATGGTCATTCAGCTCAATAGCGTCATTCGCGGGGACGCGTCGGACAATGCCGAGTTGCAACAGGGTGTGGCGAGCCAGTTTGGCCAGGCCCTTGGTTCCGAATATGTCGGCATTCTGATTGCGGCGGCGCGCGCGGAATTTCCGATATCGATCGACGAGCAGGCATTGCAGGAGCTCCGCAATCAGCTGGTCGGCGGGGCTGCAAGCCCCAACTGAACCCAGTAGATGGCCGATCTGCCCCCCATGCCCGGCATTGAGGGCACCGAACAGGCGCTGCACCAACTCGCTGCCGGAAAGGCGGCCTTGTTATGGCGCGAGCAGGTCGCCGATACCGAAACGCCGGTGTCGGCCGCACTCAAATTATTTGAGGATGGTCGCGGCGATTTCATCCTGGAATCGGTCGAAGGCGGGGCGGTACGCGGACGATATAGCCTGATCGGGATTGCGCCAGACCTCGTATTCCGCGCTGATGGCAACCGGGCCGAAATCAACCACCGCTGGCAGACCGACCGCGACGCCTTCGTTGCCGTGGATGGCGGGGCGCTCGATGCGTTGCGCGCCCTTGTCGCCGACTGCCGAATAACGATGCCCGAGGGCTTGCCCCCGGCCTTTGCCTGTCTCGTCGGGCATTTTGGGTATGAGACGATTGGCCTCGTCGAAAAATTGCCGCGTCCGCCGGCGAACCCCATCGCCGTTCCGGACATGATGTTTGTGCGACCGACAGTGATTCTGGTGTTCGACCGTCTGGCCGACCGCCTGTATATCGCGTCCCCCATCTGGCCCGGCGAGGAGGCCGTCGAGCGCGCGATCACCCGTGCGCAGGAGCGGATCGACGCAGCAGCGGCGCGCCTCGCGCAATCGGTGCCGGCGAACCGGCACGGCGCAGCCGGGCTGGACCCGGCCCGACTGCCTGAACCAAGTGCCGTTCTCGCGCCGGGTCAATATGCGTCGATGGTTGGGCGGGCAAAGGACTATATCGCGGCAGGGGACATTTTTCAGGTCGTCCTCGCCCAACGTTTCACGCTGCCCTTCGCCCTGCCGCCGATGGATCTGTATCGGGCGCTTCGGCGGATCAACCCGTCACCCTTTCTCTATCATCTCGACATGCCCGGCTTTGCCCTGATTGGTTCGAGCCCCGAAATATTGGTGCGGGTGCGTGATGAAGAGGTCACCATCCGCCCCATCGCCGGCACCCGGCCGCGCGGCAAAACCGCGTTGGAGGATTCGGATAATCGCGACAGCTTGCTGGCCGATGCAAAGGAACGCGCCGAACATCTGATGCTGCTGGACCTTGGCCGGAATGATGTCGGGCGCGTATCCGCCGGCGGCACGGTAACCGTTACCGACAGCTACATGGTGGAATTTTACAGCCATGTCATGCACATCGTCAGCAATGTCGTCGGCAGGCTGGCGGATGGAAAGGACGCGCTCGACGCCCTGTTCGCCGGGTTTCCGGCAGGGACGGTGTCGGGTGCGCCAAAAGTCCGGGCCTGCCAGATCATCGCCGAGCTGGAGCCTGAAACGCGCGGTGCCTATGCGGGCGGCGTCGGCTATTTTTCACCCGACGGCAATATGGACAGCTGCATCGTGTTGCGTACCGCGATTGTTCAGGATGGCGTGATGCATGTTCAGGCCGGCGCAGGCATCGTCGCGGACAGCGACCCGGTCTATGAACAGCGCGAATGCGAGGCCAAGGCGGGTGCGCTGATTGCTGCCGCGAGAGAAGCCGTACGTGTGGCCGCCGACGCGGGGTTTGGGCAATGAGCAACACTATCCTCGTCATCGACAATTATGACAGCTTTACCTGGAACCTCGTCCATTATCTGATGGAATTGGGGGCAGAGGTGGATGTCGTCCGGAACGACGCGATATCCGCAGGTCAGGCGATGTCGTCGGGCGCAGCGGCATTCCTCATCTCTCCCGGCCCCTGCACACCCAATAAGGCGGGGGTGAGCCTCGACCTGGTCGCGGCCTGTGCTGCGGCGCGGCGGCCTCTGCTGGGCGTCTGCCTCGGCCATCAGGCGATCGGACAGCATTTTGGCGGCACGGTCGTGCGCGGCGGTTTGATGCATGGCAAGACGTCGCCCGTCAGCCATGACGGCAGCGGATTATTCACCGGCCTGCCCTCCCCCTTCACGGCGACACGCTATCATTCGCTGATCGTCGAAGACATTCCCGACGATCTGGTTGTCAACGCGACGAGCGACGATGGCCCAAAAGGCGAGATAGTCATGGGCTTCCGCCACGCCACGCTCCCCATCCACGGCGTGCAATTCCATCCTGAAAGCATCGCCACCGAACATGGCCATGCGATGCTGGCCAATTTCATGCGTGCTGCCGGGATGGCCGTAAAGGACCGGGCATGAACGCCGCCGACGCCGAGGCGTTATTTGGGCACATCCTCGATGGCCAAGTCGATGATGCGACCATTGCCGACACGCTGATCGCTATGGCGGACCGCGGCGAAACGGCCGAAGAAGTCGTCGGCGCGGCGCGCGCCATGCGTGCGCGGATGGTGCGCGTCTCGGCACCGGAGGGAGCGGTCGACGTTTGCGGCACGGGTGGCGACGGTCAGCATAGTTTGAACGTTTCTACGGCGGTGGCGCTGGTGGTTGCGGCCTGCGGCGTGCCGGTCGCAAAGCATGGCAATCGCGCGGCATCGTCCAAGGCAGGCGGCGCAGACACGCTCGAAGCGCTTGGGCTGAACCTTGACCGCGCCAGCGACACCGCAGAGGCAACGCTTGCCGACCTCGGCATCGCCTTTCTCTTTGCGCAGAAACACCATCCCGCGCTGGGACCCATCATGCCGATCAGGCGGGCCATCGGACGCCGCACGATCTTCAATCTGCTTGGCCCGCTGTGCAACCCGTGCGGCGTGACGCGACAGCTGGTGGGGGTTCCATCCCCTGCCCTTGTCCCGCTCTATGCCGAAGCGATGCGACAGCTTGATGCCGAGCGGGCGATGGTCGTATCGGGCGACGAAGGGCTGGACGAACTGTCGATCAGCGGGGTCAGTCAGTTCGCGTCGATCGGCTTTGATCTCGGCCACCACAATATCGCACCAGAGGGCGTCGGCCTCAGCCGACATCCAGTGTCCGCGATACGCGGCGGCGACGCGGCGCAGAACGCCGAGGCGCTGCGCCGCCTGTTGAACTCGGAGATGGAAACAGCGCAGGACCGGGCCTATCGCGATGCCGTGCTGCTCAATGCGGCGGCGGCACTCATCGTCGCGGGCGAAGTCGCCGACGGTGAAGCGGGTGTGGAGGAAGCCGCAGAGGCCATCGACAAAGGACTTGCCAAAGCGTTGCTGGATTGTTGGGTAGCCTATTAATGACAATTCACATCCGCCCCGAAGGCGCCGATGATCATGCGGCAATTTTTGAGATCACGCAGCGCGCCTTTGCGCCCATGCCCTATGCCGGCGGCGATGAACAGTGGCTGCCTGCCAGGTTCCGCACCTCTGGCGCGCTGGCGCTGTCACTGGTGGCGGAGCAGGACGGGACGGTGGTTGGACAGATCACTGTCACGCCGGCCAGGGCCGCCGACGGTTCATCGGGTTGGTATGCCATTGGGCCGGTTTCGGTCGAACCGGCAATCAAGCATCAGGGCATCGGCAGCCAGCTGATCAACGCCGCCATCGTATGGATGCGCGAACAGGGCGCCGCCGGGTGCGTCCTGGTCGGCAATCCGGCCTATTATAGCCGTTTCGGTTTCGCGCTGTGTCCGCAATCCGCACCGCCGGGCGAGCCGTCCGAATTTTTCCAGATGCTCCTGTTTGGCGGGCAGCCGCCGGTCGGCCCGGTCTTTTTTCACCCGCTCTATTATGGCGAGAAAGACGACGGTGGCCGATGAGCGACAAACTCGCCGAAATCTGTGCCACCAAACGCGTCGAGGTTGCCGAGCGCAAGCGCGAGGGATTGTCGCACTGGCCGCTCCCCTCGCCCGTTCGCGGGTTCGAAGTGGCACTGCGTGCCAAGGCCGAAAGCGGCTTTGCCTTGATCGCCGAAATCAAGAAAGCATCGCCATCCAAGGGATTAATCCGCGCGGATTTCGATCCCCCATCCCATGCCCGCGCCTATCAGGCGGGCGGGGCGGCTTGTCTTTCTGTTCTTACTGATGCGCGCTATTTTCAGGGGCATGAGGAGTATCTGGTCGCCGCCCGTGCCGCCTGTGACCTGCCTGTGCTGCGCAAGGATTTCATGGTCGATCCGTGGCAGGTGGGTGAAGCCCGGGCCATTGGCGCAGATGCGATCCTCATCATCGTCGCGGCGCTGGACGATGCCGCGATGGTCGAAATCGAGGCCGTCGCGCGCGAACAGGGCATGGACGTACTGGTCGAGGTCCATGACGAGCAGGAGATGGAACGCGCGCTCACCCGGCTGCAATCGCGGCTGATTGGCGTCAATAATCGTAATCTCAGAACCTTCGAGGTGGATTTGGGCACGACCGAACGGCTGTCGCGCATGGCGCCTGCGAGCATATTGCTGGTCTGCGAAAGCGGGATTGCCGCCCATGCCGATTGCCTGCGCATGGCCGACAGCGGCGTGCGGACGTTCCTCGTCGGGGAGAGTTTGATGCGACAGGCCGATGTTGAATCGGCGACGCGCATGCTATTGACCGGATCGGCATGACCAAGCTCACCCACCTTGACGACGCGGGCAATGCCGCGATGGTCGACATCACCGACAAAATGGCGACGACGCGAGAGGCGGTTGCCGAGGGGCGCATCACCATGTCGGCGCAGGCGCTCAGCGCTATTTGTGACGGAGCGGTCAAAAAGGGTGATGTGCTCGCGACTGCGAGGATTGCCGGCATCATGGCCGGAAAAAAGACAAGCGAGCTCATCCCCCTCTGTCACCCGCTGCCGCTGTCGAAACTGTCCATCGACTTTGCCTTTGAGGCCGACGGCATCCGCGTCACCGCGCTGGCCCGCCTGAGCGGCCAAACAGGCGTCGAAATGGAGGCGATGACCGCGGCGTCCGTCGCGCTCCTGACCATCTACGACATGGCAAAGGCTCTGGATAAGGGGATGGTCATATCGAACATCCAGCTGCTGTCGAAAAGCGGCGGCAAGTCGGGCGACTGGCGCAAATCCTGAAGCGTCGTCCAAGAGGGCATTGATGCCCCGCGGGACAAAGCAAGCACAACCGCTTGACTTGGCCACAAATGTTTCCTAGACGTTCCCCCAACGTTCCTGACGCGGAAAGGTTGGCAATGCTCACGCGCAAGCAACATGAACTCATCTGCTTTATTGAGGACCGGCTGGCGGAAACCGGTATTTCCCCCTCGTTTGAGGAAATGAAGGATGCTTTGGGCCTGAAATCCAAATCGGGCGTGCACCGACTGATCAGCGCCCTGGAGGAACGCGGCTTTTTGCGCCGGCTCCCCAACCGTGCGCGGGCCCTCGAAGTA
>CAZAWL010000102.1:0-7161 GCA_964488705.1 uncultured Sphingopyxis sp. | reverse complement strand
CCGATGATTCCGGCAACCGCAAATGTCGCCGTGCCAAAGCGCAGCTGGTCGCCCACGCCGACGTCGAGCCGGTCGGCCAGCGCCCGGGCGATCAACAATTGGCTGTCGGACAGCGCCGGGGCCGCCGCGCCATTTTCCAGGGTCAGGCGGCCATAGAGCGGATAGGCATTATCGACGCCCTTGAGTTCGCTGAGCACGGCGGCGGGGCCGTTGCCGGAACCACCGGTCTGGGCCATGGCGCGCATCCGCACCGTTTCGCTGACCGCGCCGGCGGCGGCAAAGGTGGCACGTTCGTCGTCCGATGCCAGTCGCTGCGACACCGACAATTCGACATCGCCGCCGAGCAGAACCTGTCCGCGCGCCGCCAGCTCGCCCGTCAGCGCGTTGGTCAGGCTGCCTATAGCGGCGAGCGTCGCCACGCCCAGCACCATGCAGATGACGAGCAGCCTGAGGCCGCGCAGGCCGCCGCTCAAGTCGCGCCACGCCAGCGCCCAGCTGGCCCGCCAGCCGAGCCGGGTCATGCCGCTTGCTTGACGGCGCGGTCGGCGATGATGGCCCCGTCGCGCATTTCGATGATGCGGTCACACCGCTCGGCCAGCGCCGGGTCATGGGTGATGATGACCAGCGTGGCCCCGCTGGCGGCGCGTTGAGCGAACAACAGGTCGATGATGGCGCTGCCGGTCGTTGCGTCGAGATTGCCGGTCGGTTCGTCCGCAAAAATGATGTCGGGGCGCGGTGCCACAGCACGGGCAATCGCCACGCGCTGTTGTTCGCCACCGGACAGCTGCGTCGGGTAATGGTCTATCCGGTGCGCCAGCCCCACGGCGGACAGCGCATCGCGCGCCGTCGCAAAGGCGGCGTCGTGACCGGCCAGTTCGAGCGGGACCGCCACATTTTCGAGCGCCGTCATGGTCGGCAACAGGTGAAAACTTTGCAGGATGATGCCGATCCGCCCCCGCCGCATGGTCGCCAGCGCATCTTCGTCCAGTGCGGTACAGTCGACCCCGGCGACAGTGACGGTGCCGGCGGTGGCGCGCTCCAGACCCGACAGCGTCGCCATCAATGACGACTTGCCCGACCCCGATGCCCCGAGGATGGCAAGGCTCTGCCCCACCGGTACGTCGAGCGACAGGCCATCGAGAATTGTGACCCGGGCGTCGCGGCTGCCCAGAATCAGGGTGACATCACGGGCGCGGATCGCGATATTGTCCGCGTCGTCCTGGTTCGGCATGGAAATGGAGCACTCCCGGATATGATCAGATCCGCCGCAATCGCGCTGATGGCGTTGCTGCTTATGTCCTGCACAGATGGGACGTCGAACGCGAACGACAAGGGCGCTGCCGAAAATCCTCAGGCCGCTGCGGCCGCACCGCTCGGCCCCGACACGCAACTGGTCGTCGTCTTTGGCGACAGCCTCTACGCCGGTTACGGCCTGCCGCCCGATCAGGGTCTGGCCCCGGAATTGCAGCGGGCGCTGATTGCGGCGGGCCGCGATGTCCGGGTGCACAATGCCGGGGTGTCGGGTGACACGACCGCGGCGGGGCTGGCGCGGCTCGCCTTTACGCTCGACGGGTTGCCCCGCAAGCCCGACCTGGTGCTGGTCGGCCTCGGCGGCAACGACATGTTGCGCGGGCTCAGCCCCGAACAGACGCGCGCCAACCTCGATGCCATCCTTACCGAACTCGACCGGCGCGGCATTGCGGCCATGCTGACGGGGATGCAGGCGTCGCTCAATATGGGGCAGGACTATGTTGCCGCGTTCAATCCCATCTATGCGGACCTTGCCCGCAAACATGACGCGGCGCTGTACCCATTTTTCCTGGCGCCGGTGATCGGCCAGAATAATCTGTTCCTCGCCGATGGACTCCACCCCAATGCGACGGGGATCGACCGCATCGTCGCCGCGCTCGCGCCCCAGGTCGCGGCGGCATTGCCGGCCGGTTGACCGGCCTGCGGCCCACGTACCCCTATGCAATATGATGCGATCATCCTCGGCGCGGGTGCCGCCGGGCTCCACTGCGCGGCGGTGGCGGGGCAGCGCGGGCGCCGCGTCCTGTTGATCGACCATGGCGATGAGCCGGGCCGCAAGATCCTGATTTCCGGGGGCGGCCGCTGCAATTTCACCAACATCCATTGTGCGCCCGACAGGTTCCTGTCGGCCAATCCGCACTTCGCCAAATCGGCGCTGAGCCGGTACAGCGCCGCCGACTTTGTTGCGCTCGTCGATGCGCATGGCATTGCCTGGCATGAAAAGACGCTGGGTCAGCTTTTCTGCGACGGGTCGGCCAAACAGATTGTGGCAATGCTGATGGCAGAGTGCGCCCGCGCCAATGTGGCGCATCAGTTTGGCCATGCGGTTGACGCGGTGACGCATGGCGATGGCCGGTTCCAGGTCCGGTCCGGCGCGCGCACGGTCAGCGCGGCGTCGCTGGTCGTGGCGACCGGCGGATTGTCCATCCCCAAAATTGGCGCGACCGGCCTTGCCTATGATCTGGCGCGGCAGTTCGGGGTCAAGGTCGTCGAACCACGTCCGGCGCTGGTACCGTTGACACTGGGCGGGGAAGATGTGCTGTTCCGGGAATTGTCGGGCGTTTCCGCCCCGGTGGCGGCGGCGGCCGGTGGGGCGAGCTTTCGCGAGGCCGCTTTGTTCACCCATCGCGGTCTGTCCGGGCCGGCGATACTGCAAGTGTCGAGCTATTGGCGTCGCGGCGAAGCGGTCGCGATTGACTTCCTTCCCGATCTGGATGGTGACTGGCTGGTGGCGGCAAAGCAGGACGCGCCGCGCCTGACTCTGCGCAAATGGCTGGTGGCGCGGCTGCCGGCACGGCTGTGCGGGGCGTTGTGCGACCGGCTCGAAAGCGCGAAAATTGTGCAGTGCGACATAATGCTCGCCAATGTGCCGGATGCTGTGCTAAGGGCCGCGGCGGCTCGGTTGTCCGGTTGGCAATTTCATCCCAATGGCAGTGAAGGTTTTGCCAAAGCGGAAGTGACGATTGGCGGCATCAGTACCGCCGAGCTTTCCTCCAGGGACATGGGCGTCCGGCGTGTGCCGGGCCTCTATTTTGTGGGGGAGGCTGTGGACGTTACCGGCTGGCTCGGTGGCTATAATTTTCAATGGGCGTGGGCGAGCGGATGGGCCGCAGGCCAATCGCTCTGATCGACCCTGTGCTGACAGCGCCAACTCTGGTGCCGGCGGCCGCATTTTGTTTGGAACATTGATGTCTTTTCCCGATCTTCCGCCGCTGCTGGGCGAAGCGCTGGTCGCGCGCGGCTATACGGCGCTGACCCCCGTACAATCCGCCGTGGTCGAACCCGAGGCGCTGGGCCGCGACCTGATTGTGTCGGCGCAGACCGGGTCGGGCAAAACGGTGGCATTCGGCCTTGCCATGGCCGACCTGTTGATCGGCGACCCGACGTCGCTGGCGATGGCCGAAGGGCCGATGGCGCTGGTCATCGCGCCGACACGCGAACTGGCGATGCAGGTCAGCCGCGAACTGCTGTGGCTTTATCGCGCCAGTGGCGCGCGCATCGCGACCTGCGTCGGCGGCATGGATGCCAGCCGCGAACGGCGGATGCTGGGCCATGGGGCGCACATCGTGGTCGGCACGCCGGGTCGGCTGCGCGACCACCTCGAACGCGGTGCGCTCGACCTCTCCCACCTCAAGGTCGCGGTGCTCGATGAGGCGGATGAGATGCTCGACATGGGTTTTCGCGACGATCTCGAGGAATTGCTCGACGCGTCGCCCGACACGCGCCGCACCTTCATGTTTTCGGCGACGATGCCGAAACCGATTGTCGCGCTGGCCAAAAGATATCAGCGCGACGCGCTGCGCATTTCGACGATCGGCGATGATCGCGGTCATGGCGACATCAGCTATCAGGCGGTGGCGGTCGCGCCGGCCGACATCGAAAATGTCGTCGTCAACCTGTTGCGCCTGCACGAGGCGGAAACCGCCATGCTGTTCTGCGCCACCCGCGACAATGTGCGCCACCTTCATGCCAGCCTGATTGAGCGCGGTTTCGCCGCGGTCGCCCTGTCGGGCGAACATAGCCAGTCGGAACGCAACCATGCGCTGCAAGCCCTGCGTGACCGGCGGGCGCGCGTCTGTGTTGCGACCGACGTCGCCGCGCGCGGTATCGACCTGCCGACACTCAGCCTTGTCATCCATGTCGAACTGCCGCGTGATGCCGAAGCATTGCAGCACCGGTCGGGACGGACCGGCCGGGCGGGCAAAAAGGGTACGGCGGTGCTGATCGTCCCCTATCCGCGCCGGCGCAGGGTGGAAATGATGCTGCGGTCTGCCAAGATCAACGCCGAATGGGTTGCGCCCCCGGGGCCGGATGCCATCCGCGAACGCGACCGTGAACGGCTGATCGAAGGGTTGATGGCCCCGGTCGAGATTGACGATGAGGACCGGATGATTGCCGAGCGCCTGCTCGCGGAAAAATCGCCCGCCGACATCGCCGCGCTGCTCGTCCATGCCCATCGTGCCCGGATGCCCGCACCGGAGGAATTGTTGCCGACAGCGGCGCCCGGCGCACGCAACGAGCGCGGCGAAGCCGCGCCGCGGCCGGGGTTTGAAGATATTGTCTGGTTCCGCATGGATGTCGGGCGGCGGCACAATGCCGACCCGCGCTGGCTGCTCCCGCTGCTGTGCCGTCGCGGTCATGTGACAAAGCAGGAGATTGGCGCAATCCGCATTTTGACGCACGAAAGTTTCGTCCAGATCCCGCGTGCCATTGCGGACCGCTTTGCCGAGGCGTTGCAGCGTACGGCGCGGCCGCAGGCGGAGGATGAAAGCGGCATTGCGATCACGCCCGCGCCGCAGGGCCCGGGCGGTGCACATCAGCACGGCGCGGCAAGGCCCGACCGCACCGCCCCCCGCGCAAGGCTGGCGACGCGTCCGCCGCGCGACCGCGACGGGCCGGGTCCGTCAAAGCCCGGGACGCCGAAACGGGCGGGCCGGTCCTTTCCGCCACAGCCGGGCAAACCGCGCGGCGGCAAGCGGCCGCCGCCACGTTGAGCCATTGACGCACCGCGGCTGATCGCCAAAGGTCATGCCGATGACCGATGACGATCTGTTCCGCGACCGGCTGAGTGCCGCGCTTTCCCGGATCAAGCCGGGGCGGCTGCTGGCGCTCGAACGCCTGTCGGGCGGCGCCAATATGGAAAGCTGGTCGATCGACTGGGGCGATGCTGCCGGCGCGACCGGCTATGTTTTGCGCCGCGCCCCGTCGGCCGAATGGACAGCATCGCGCCCCTTTACGCTGGCTGATGAAGCCGGGCTGGTTCGGGTCATGGCTGCTGCGGGCGCGTTGGCGCCGCAGGTGGCACTGGTGCTGACACCCGGCGACGGCCTGGGCGACGGCTATGTCATGGCGCGGGTTGCGGCAGAGGTCGCGCCTGCCCGCATATTGGCGGCACCCGCACCGGGATTGATCGACGACATCGCTGCGGCAATGGCGCGCATGCACGGCGTGGCGACCGACGCCGTTCCGGCGGCGATTCCGGTGATGGACACGGCAGCGGCGGTGGCCGAACTGACGCGCCGCTTTCATGATTATGGCGGCGACCGGCCGGTCATCGCGCTGGCGTTACGCTGGCTGGCCGACCATATTCCGCCCACCGCCCCGCCGGTTCTGGTGCACGGCGATTTGCGCCTCGGCAATATCATGGCAAATGCCGACGGGCTCGCCGCGATCCTCGATTGGGAATTGGCGCACATCGGCGACGCGCACGAAGACCTCGCTTATGGTTGCATGACGGTGTGGCGGTTCGGCGCGATCGACCGGCCTGCCTTTGGTCTCGCCGACCTTGACCGCTATTTCGCAGCCTATCAGGCGGCCGGCGGCACGGCGGTCGATCATGACCGTTTCCATTTCTGGCTGGTCTATCGCACCTGCTGGTGGGCGCTGGGCTGTTTGCAGATGGGGGCGATCTGGCGCGAGGGGATCGACGCCGGGCTGGAACGCACGGTGATTGCGCGGCGGACCAGTGAACAGGAACTCGACCTGTTGATGCTGCTGGAGGAGAGCCTGCCGTCAGAAATTCGTCATGCTGAACTTGTTTCAGCATCCATGGCGCAAGGCGGCAAGGGTGCTCCATGGACCCTGAAACAAATTCAGGGTGACAAAATCGCAGGTGAAACCAGCGCGGGCGAAATCCTCGGTGCCGTAAGCGACTGGATCGCCAGCGACGTAAAGGCGCGTGCTGCTGGCCGCGACAAATTCCTGGCGGCGGTGGCGATCAATGCGCTGGGCATCGTCCGGCGGGAGGTGGAGCGGCCCGTCGCCCTCACCGATGCGCCGCTGTCCAATGACCTGCTGTCGGGCCGCGTGACGTTGACGACGCCGGGCCTGCTTGCGCGTTTGCGCCGTCAATGTCTCGACAAGATCGCCATTGACAGCCCCAAATACCCCGCGCTGCCGCGTGCCCGGGCCGCTTGGGGTGATGTGGGGTGAAGCTGATCTTTAGCCGCAAGGGCTTTGACAGCGGCTCCGGCGGCGGCCCCTCGCCGATCATTGATGGCGTGCCGCTGACGCTGCCCATTCCTGCCAAACCCAAAAATGACAATAGCCGCACCCGCTATCGCGATATCGGGCTTGGCGGCCATGTGCGCGACGGTGATGCTTTGTGTCATCATGACCCCTTGTTTGCCGGCGGGCGCGCGGCCTTGGGCCAGACCGGGGCGGCACAGGGGCATTTGCGCAAACAGGGCGTCGGCGTGGGTGACCTGTTCCTGTTTTTCGGCCTGTTCGCGGGGGACGGGCACGGCCCGCACCATCGCATCTTTGGCTATTTGCGGGTGGCGGCGATGCTCGACGCGTCGGCGACAGGGGCAATGCCGCCGGACTTTGCGCCCGACCATCCGCATTTCCTCAACCCGCAATGGCGCAACAATATCGTCTATGTCGGCGCGGGGCGCATGGCGGCGCATTGCGACGATGCGCTGCGCCTGACCCGTCCCGGCGGGCCGGTCAGCCGGTGGCGCGTGCCCGATTGGCTGCACCGCCGCCGCGACCTCAGTTTCCATGGCAATCCGGCGCGCTGGCGGGCGGATCAGGAGTTGCAGACGGTCGGGCGCGGCCAGGAATTTGTTGTCGACATCGCTGCCGATGCCGCAGCACAGGCGTGGCTCGCCGACACCATCGCGCTGATCG
>CAZAWL010000101.1:0-7213 GCA_964488705.1 uncultured Sphingopyxis sp. | reverse complement strand
TCGCGTGATAGAGCGCGCGGGCAACGCGGCGACATTTGTCGAGCTGCAACCGCTCACTGGGCGGACGCACCAGCTGCGGGTCCACATGGCGGCGATCGGCCACCCGATCGTGGGCGATGGCAAATATGGCGGCAAGGCCGCGTTTCTCACCGGCAGCATCTCACGCAAATTGCACCTGCACGCCCGCCATCTGCGCATCGACCAGCCTTCCGGCGGCAAGCTGGAGGTGACCGCCGACCTCCCTGAGCATTTTGCAGCGAGCCTCGAAGCCCTCGGCTTCTCCGAAGCAGCGGGCGACGACATCCGCCTCCGCGACACGGGCCGGGCGCGGTCACCGGACGCCGGCAAGGCCAAAGCACGCGCCCATGCCAAGGCGATACGCAAGGAAAGGCGCGGCGAAAGGCGCAAGCGCGGCGGGTCATCGCCTACGGCGGGCCGGCGCTGATGCACCCGGACCGCCGATTCCGCTGGGACGATATTGACGCGATGCGCGCATTTGTGCGGCAACGGGGGTTCGCCACGCTGTTCATGACCGGCGCGGACGGACCACGCGCCGCCTATGTCCCGATTGTCGTCGATGGCGACAGGCTGAGCTTTCATTTGTCACGCGGCAACAGTCTCGCCGGACATGTCGCGGGGCAGACACTGCTCTGCTCGGTCGTCGGTTCCGACAGCTATATCAGCCCCGACTGGTATGAGAGCGGGCCGGATGCGGTGCCGACATGGAACTATGCCGCGGTCGAGATGGAGGGTCAGGCCCGCGCCTTGGATGAGGCGGAATTGACCGCCCAGCTCGTCGCGCTCAGCGCCCAGTCCGAAGCCATGCTGGCGCCAAAGCGGCCCTGGACGCTGGACAAGGCGAGTCCCGATTATGTCGCAAAACTCAGTCGTGCGATTATCGGATTTGAAATGGCGATCGACGTCTGGCGCGGCGTGCGCAAGGCGAGCCAGAACAAGCCCGAGGCGGTGCGCGAGCGCGTGGTGACAGCGCTCGAACAGCTTGGTGATCATGCGGGCGCGCAGCTGGTGCAAACGGCCGGCCAATGACGCTGAAACTGGCCCTGTTCGATTGCGATGGCACGCTCGCGGACAGCGAATATGCCATTACTGCCGCCATGACGGAGGCGTTTTGCGCGCTCGACCTCGTCCCGCCCGACCGCGATGCGGTGCGCGACATCATCGGCCTCAGCCTGCTGCGCGGCATGGAGCGGCTGGCTCCGCAATTGACCGCTGATCGCCAAGCGGCACTTGCCGATGCCTATAAGGACGCCTATTTCCGCCACCGCAGCGCCGCCGGATCCGCGCCCGAACCATTGTTCGATGGCATTCCCGCCGTCATCGACACGCTCGCCAGCCAGGGCTGGCAGCTGGGGGTGGCGACCGGCAAATCCCAACGCGGGCTCGACCGCCTGCTCCGCGCCCACAATGTCATCGACCATTTTGTCACGCTACAGACCGCAGACACGCACCCATCAAAGCCGGACCCGTCGATGGTCCGCGCGGCGCTCGCCCAGACATCGGTAGAACCCGCCCGCTGTATCGTCATCGGCGACACCAGCTATGACATGGCGATGGCGCGGGGGGCCGGCGCGGGTGCGCTGGGCGTGACCTGGGGGGCCCACGGCATCGATCAACTGCAGGCCGCGGGCGCGCAGCGGATCGTCAGCAAGCCGGCGGATATCCCCGAAATGCTCTCTGCAATGCTGGAAACCCGACCATGACCGACGCACCTGACCGCGCACGACAACGCTTTGCCGCCCTCACCGCGCTGCGCTTTGCCGCCGCTTCACTGGTGATTCTGGGCATGGCTATCGCGACCGAAAGCCTCGACCTGGTCGGACCGGAACTTGCCATGCCCGTCGGAACGGCGCTCATCATCGTCGGTATGCTCGATCTGATGGTCATCATTCCCATGCTGACGCGACGATGGCGCAGCGACCGGCCATGAGGGCGGAGCCGCCCACGTGACCCGGCGATTTTACACGACCGTCCGCGTGACCGTCAGCGATCAGGGCCATGGCATCACGCTCGACGGCCGCGATGTCCGGACACCCGCCCGCAATCCGCTCCTTGTCCCGACGCGGGCACTGGCGGAGGCAATGGCACGCGAATGGGACGCGCAACCGGCGGTGATCAGCCTGCCGTCGATGCCGCTCAACGGTCTGGCCAATGCGGCCATCGACCTCGCCATGCCGGACCCCGTCGCCTTTGCTGCGCCGATTGCCGCCTATGGCGAGGGCGACCTTCTGTGTTATCGCGCCCCCGATCCCGCGCTCGCGGCGCAGCAGGCGGCGTTATGGAACCCCATCCTCGACTGGGCGGAACGGCGTTGGGGCATCGAATTTACGCTGACTGACGGCATCATGCACGTCGCTCAGCCCGACCGAACCAAGGCCGTGCTGGCCGAAGAGGTTGCTGCCTGTGACGCCTTTCGCCTCGCCGCACTGTCGCCGATCACCAGCATCGGCGGCAGCCTGGTGGGGGCGCTGGCGCTGGCGCAGCAGGCCTTCACCCCCGACCGCATCTGGGACGCGGTCACGCTCGACGAACGATGGCAGGAAGACCAATGGGGCGCCGTCGATGATGCTGTCGAAGCACGCGAGGAAAAACGCGCCGCATGGATGCACGCAGCGACGTTCCTGATGCTGCTGGACGACGCCGGCTGATCAGCCGGAGAGCGGCTGTGCATCGACGAAATTGGGGCTTCGCTTTTCGAAATTGGCCATGACCGCCTCCCGCTGGTTAGCGGTGCGAATGACGGCCTTTTGCTCCTCGCTTTCGGCCAGCAACAGCGCCGACGCCGGCTCCTCCTGCATCGCGTTGGCGAGCCGCTTCATGCCACGAATGGCATCCGGGTTGCGTCCGGCAATCGCCCGGGCCAGCGTCATCGCGTCACCCAGCGGATCCGCGCTGAGATGGGTCGCAAACCCATAGGCCGCTGCCTCGGTTCCGCTAAATTCGCGCGCAGTGTATGACAGTTCGCGAACGACATCGTCGCGCACGATGCCGCGCCACAGCGGGATGCCGCCCATATCGGGGACCAGCCCCCATTTCATTTCCATGATCGCCATACGCGTGTCGGGATGGACGAAACGGATGTCCGCCCCGCTCATGATCTGAAAACCGCCGCCCATCGCGACGCCGTGCACCGCCGCAATGACGGGCACCGCCAACTCGCGCCAACCCCATGACACATACTGGAAATCATTGGCGCGGCCCTGTGTCCGATCCATCAGGTCCATCCCGCTGCTGGCACCGCCGGCCGCCATGCTCGCCATGTCCAGCCCGGCGCAAAAGGCACGCCCTTCTCCCGACAGGACGACGACGCGCAGCCCGGGCGTCTGGCTCAACTGTTTGATCGCAGCAATGATGCCCTTGAACATCGCTGGGTCCAGCGCGTTCATCTTGTCAGCGCGGATCAAGCGGACATCGGCAATGCCGTCGTCGAGCATGGTAATGGAAACGCGGTCCTGCATCGTTCAATCCCTCATCAGTGCGGCTTCGACAAGCGGCAGCTGGTCATTGCCAAAATACATGTCATCGCCACCAACAAACATAGTCGGCGACCCGTAACCCCCACGCGCAATGACCTCTTCGGTGTTGGCGCGCAATCGCGACTTTGCCGCATCGGCATTGGCAGCGCGCCACACCGCCTCGCCATCCAGTCCCGCGCTGGCGGCACATGCGACCAGCATGACCGGATCGTCGAGATTTTCCTGCCGCCCGAAATAGCCGTCAAAGGCCGCAGCTGCGAAACGCCGCAACGCATCTTGATCCGCCTCCAACGCGCAGGCCATGCGCATGGCGTTGACACTTTTTGCCGGGTGCCATTGCGACGGAAAATGCATCGGCACACCGGAAAGCCGCGCCCAGTCGTGCAGGACCTTTCCGCTATGCTGCATCCTGCGATTATCGGCCTGGTCGCGCGCGGCATAAACGGCCGGATTGACGGCATTGAACACGCCGCCGACCAGGATGGGACGCATGCTCAGCGTCGCGCCGGTCCGGTCCAGCACCCCGGACAGGTTATGAAAGGCCAGGCATGTCCACGGGCTCGACAGATCGAAAAAGAATTCGAGGCGGCCGGGCATGACGGGTTGGCGCGCGCTCAATAATGTTCGATCTGCACGGGCAGATGCTTGTACCCGTGGACGAAGCACGCTTCGACCCGCTCCGGCTCGCCAACGACCCGGACCCGCATCCGCCGCTTGTGCATTTCCTCGAGCAATGTCGTCAGCTGCACTTCGGCCACACGTGCGCCGACGCAGCGGTGGATACCATAGCCAAAGGACAGGTGGCGGCGTGCATTGGGACGTCCGACGTCGATGGCGTCGGCGTTTTCAAACACACTCTCGTCACGGTTGGCGGATATGTACCACAGCACCACCTTGTCACCGCGCTTGAACGAATGGCCATGGAAATCGACGTCGCGCGTGACGGTGCGGCGCATGTGCGCCAGCGGCGTCTGCCAACGGATGATTTCCTGCACGGCGTTGGGGATGAGCGAAGGGTCGGCCTCCAGCTTTGCACGCTGATCCGGAAATTGTTCGAGGCCATACGCCATCGCCGACATCGTATTGCGTGTCGTGTCATTGCCCCCGACGATGAGGAGGATGAGGTTGCCGAGAAACTCCTCATGGCTCATGGCGCTCATCGCGTCCGATTGCAGCATGATGGAAATGAGGTCCTTGCCGGGGTTCGCCGCCTTTTCCTGCCAAAGCGCGGCAAAGGCAGCCCCCATTTCAGCCAGCGCGGCATAGCGGATGGCCAGCGTTTCGGGGCTCTTGGACAGTTCCACGTCACCGCCCAGGTCCGACCAGTGCGTCAGCTTGTGACGTTGATCCCACGGAAAATCGAACAGCTTGGCCAGCATGCCCGTGGTCAGTTCGATGGAAACCCGCTCTACCCAGTCGAACGTTTTACCCACCGGCAGCCCGTCGAGCACGCCGCTGATCATCCCCTGCACATCCGCCTTCATCGCGGTGATTTCGCTGGGTCCAAACGCTGGCGCCACTGTCTTGCGCTGGCCGCTGTGCAACGGTGGGTCCATGGCGATGAACATTGGCATGCGGATTTCGCCTTCGCGCTGGTTGAACGCGTCGAACGCTATGGAAATGCCGCCATATTCCCATGACGAGGAAAATGTCTCGGTGTTCGCCTCTATTTCCTGAATCGGGGCATAGGCTGCCACCGACCAATAGGACCCAAACTGCGAATCCTTTACGTAACGAATCGGGGCTTCGGCGCGGGCCCGGCGAAATGGCTCCTGCCACATGTCGTCGCGGTAGAGCTCGGACCGGCTGACATCGTCCGGGTTGAAAACCGCGTCGTCCACCTCTGCCAGACTTGCCATGATCGCTCTCCTCAGCAGCGCGCGCTATTGGTGCGCCTGCACCTTCTGCCAATATTGGTCACGCAACAAACGCTTGTACAGCTTGCCCGTATCATGCCGCGGCAACTGTTCGAGAAAATCGATACGGCGCGGCAATTTTACGCCCGATAATTTGGTGCGCGCATAGGCGATGATGTCGTCGCGCAGCGCGTCGCCAGCGTCGGCCATATCGACCGGCTGGATGACGGCGATCACCTCCTCCCCCATTTCCTCATGCGGACCGCCGATCACGGCGACGTCAGCAATTTTGGGGTGGGTGACCAGATGATTTTCAATCTCCTGCGGATAGATGTTCACGCCGCCGGAAATGATCATGAAACTTTTGCGGTCGGTCAGATAGAGGAACCCGTCCTCGTCGAGGCGTCCGACATCGCCCAGCGTCGACCAGCCGCGACTGTTACGGCTCGACCGCGTTTTTTCCGCATCGCCATGATATTCGAACACATTATCGCTCTCGAAATAAATGACGCCCTCGGTACCCTGCTCCAGCTCGGTTTCACCATCCTCGCTCATGATATGCGGCGTCCCCAGAACCGGGCGGCCTACCGAGCCTTTGTGCGTCAGCCAGTCGGCAGAGGTGATCATGGTCATGCCATTCCCCTCCGACCCGGCATAATATTCTTCGATCACCGGCCCCCACCACTCGATCATCGCCTGTTTGACGGGGATGGGACACGGCGCGGCCGCATGAATGGCGCAGGTCATCGTGCCGAGCTGGTAGGCACGCCGCGTTTCTTCCGGCAGTTTCAGCATCCGCACAAAATGCGTCGGCACGAACTGGCCACAGGTCACGCCATAATCCTGAATGGCGCGCAGCACACCTTCGGGATCGAACTTTTTCATCAGCACGACGGTGCCGCCGATGCGATGCACGGTCATCGACCAGCGCAATGGCGCGGCGTGGTACAGCGGCGCGGGTGACAGGTATATGCTGTCGGCACTGAACCGGTAAAAACCCATGGCCAGCATGACGAGCGCATTGGCGGCATCGATGGCCGGATCCTCCGGCAAGGGCACCCGCACCCCCTTAGGCCGGCCGGTCGTCCCAGACGAATAGAGCATGTCGACGCCCGCGCGTTCGTCGGCCACCGGGCTGTTCGGCATGGCGGCAACGGCGGCATCCCAGTCGGCAAAGCCGGGGATCGCACCATCTTTGGCAAAACGCGTTATCTGCGTTGTCAGCTGCTGTGCCAACGCGCCGAGGCTCGCCGACACGACCAGCAAACGGGCCCCGCTATTGTCGAGGATATAGTCGCTCTCATCCTGTGTCAGTCGCGACGACATGCACACATAGCGCAGGCCGGCCCGCTGCGCGCCCCATGTCAGCGCATAATAATCCATGCTGTTTTCCAGCATGAAGGCGACGACATCATCATGACCCAGCCCGTGGGACCGGAACAGTTGCGCAACCTGGTTGGACGCGGCATCAAGCTGCGCATAGCTCATCGTCTCGCCGGTTTCGGCGAGAATGATAGCCGGGAAATCCGGCTTTGTGCGCGCATGCGTGCTGGGATGCATCGAACGCTCTCTCCATCCTATGGTCTGATTTACTGACATTGATGAAGGTGCGCCGGCCATTCGTCAACAGCGCGGACGGCGCAAGTGCCGCGGTGCCGCTATCCTGCCACCGCCATCGCCTGTGCGCCGCCGCGACTGACGAGGGCATAGCCAATCCCCTTGACCGTACGCAGCATGGCGTGGGCGTGACCATGATCGACGCGTTGCCGCAG
Source organism: uncultured Sphingopyxis sp. (assembly GCA_964488705.1). Classification (GTDB taxonomy): domain Bacteria; phylum Pseudomonadota; class Alphaproteobacteria; order Sphingomonadales; family Sphingomonadaceae; genus Sphingopyxis. The sequence goes on along the minus strand of CAZAWL010000101.1, from coordinate 91 downwards.
CCGCGACATGTGGACATCGACCCGGTTGGTGCCGAGGGCACCTTGCTACGCTTCCAGAAGCTTGATATTTTGCGATCAATAAAAAGAGAAA